>JAYEMK010000001.1:0-16371 GCA_034718095.1 Candidatus Bipolaricaulota bacterium
GCCCTTCGTGCTCTTCGTGTCCTTCGTGGTGAAACAATCCGGAGTGCGGACCCTACTGCCTGCTGTAATAAACGACCAAAATGAGAAAATGCTACCCATTCGAAACAGCGAGGAGCCCAAAAAAGATTAACTATAGTGGGTCAAGGAGGGGTGGGTCAAAAACCAAACGGTGAAAGGGTCAATTTCCAAGCGTTGCCAGCACACCGAGTTATCCATCTACCAACTCTATCTGCCAAGGGGCTTCCACAACTATCTCTGGCCGCTCATCATACAGCTCCAGCTTTCCTTCCACCCTGATCGTCTCCCCCTTTAAAGAGGATATGTCCAGACCAGACTGGGGAAAATCGGCTGCCAGATCGTCAGTGTAGATCAAGGCCTTAAAGTGGCCTTTATAATCCTCCCTCGAATCTAAGAAGACCATCCCTTTATAGGTCCCAATCCTAGCGACCTCATACTGGACTTGAACTATCTTCCCTAGATATTGTTCAACGTTACTCTCCACCTCATCGGGGTTTAGGACTTGTTCCACCCGACAAGCGCTCCAAAGTCCTCTTTCCTGTTGCCAAGCCTCCCTGGCGAGTTCCTTGAATTCCTGCCTATATTTATAATTTGGGGGGATGGTCATCAGGATAGCGTATCCTTGGGATAAGAGCTCTTTATTTACCATCGAACTACCCTCAGGATCCAGATAGACATATCCCAATAACCGGCCATAGCTATCCCTTTTCTCAACGCCGCGCTCGAGCCAGACCCTTCCCTGGTCCAGGAGCTCCTGGTTGTGTTCGGTCGCCGCTGGTCCGTAGCATTCGATTAGCTCCTTTGAATCCTCGGGCGTATCTACACCGATATATCTGACCTCCTCTTCGATCCAGCCAAACTTAACCCTGATACTGTCGCCGTCTATCACCTCGATCACCGTTACTCCCATCAATTCCGCCGTCGGTCTATAAGCCCCTAATCCAGCTATGGTTGGACTGAATAGGATCACCAGCAGCAGAACCCCAACCAACAAAGATCTCGCCACTCTCATATCTTTCACCTCCTCTTGTAACCTTACATTGACAATGAAAAGCTCCACGACCGTTGAGATCTCCTCATCGGGCCGATGTATCGCCTGGTGACCGAGGGAGAGCGATGGCCTAGGTTCTTCTCTAAGAGGCCATTGGCCTAGCCTACCTAGGCCTTCAGCTTAGCATATGGGACCTCGAGGGTCTCCGTCCATGCCCTGGCATCAATAATCCGGTGGAGCTCGTCGACGACCTCAGGGGCAAAGTACTCCTCTCCGCAGGTACGACAGACCTCAGCCGGGACCCCGCCGATGGCCACTAATCGGCCGCCTTGTTCCTTAGTGTAGGTTACCCTCTTCTTCTCAAGCTCCCCTCCACAAACAGCACAGCGATCCATAGCCTATCAACCCCTCCTTTCTCTGAAGCCTTCCTTCCATTCCTTAAGATTAGGCTCATACAGGGTGATCACTTTGATCTTCTCCCCAGGATGTGGGTAACTAACCTGGAGATGTAAGGGTCTTTTCTTCTTTGTCCATCCCAAGATGAGACAACTCGGCCTGTATTTGCCCTTGGGATAATCCTCAATGATTTCGCCCCGCCTGATCGCTTCATCCACTTCATAAGACCAAATCCCCCGCTCAATGGCCCGATCCACCGCATGCTTAGTATACACCCGTTCTCCACGGGCAAACTGGTGTTGGATTCCGGTGAGGAGACGTTCTTCATCTCCCTCGCGCTGATCTTGCATATCTTCCACTCCTGATTACTTCACCGGTAATCCCGGGGACATAACACCTGTTTAACACCCCATCATCCCCTCTGGCACAGTTCGCCGATGCGCACTGCGATTGACCTGTTTGCTTTTTAGGTCTTGATCCGAGCCTTCTTAAGCCAGACCTGGACACTTTAGGTCCGGTCGAAGTCTGCAGCAGCGGGGACGCTCACCACTTATGTTCTCATATTCAATCGCGACAGTTCTCTCAAGCTTGCCGGTAATCGGGTTTACCTTAAATCCCAAAACCTCGAGGGTGGTGTACCCGATGAGAGGCTTCTCTTCCTCTCCGCCAATTGCGATGAGAACCGGCCTTTCCACCTTCTCTAGCTCCACCTCTGCTAAGGCAAGTCCCCGCTTAACTTGCCTTCCGTCCGCCAGCTCTACGTTCGTCTCATATTTAGCCTGAAGTCCCAACGCGGAAGCCAAAGATTCCGGTATTTTGGTGAAGGTAGCACCTGTATCCACCAGGGCCTCCAGCTCGGCAACCTCGCCATCTATTCCATAGATTTTAAAATGTGCCCGCGTCTCGCCCATCTTCTCCCCTTAAGCACTATCAAGTCCATCTTACATCGGCTACTACTCAGCTCACAGCTACAATCCAAAGCCTAACTCAGCCTTTTCATGGGACAAAAGCTGCAATCGCTCCGCTTTCAACTCCATCATACATCCTCAACCCCGTCTGTCCAGATCTTGGATAAAGATGAGGACATGATGCCTATTTCCCTGCTCCATCATCCCCTCCAGCACAGCCAGCAAATACGCTGAATAGGTAACCGGCTTGCCCTTCAAATCGAATCCCGGACGTCTCCACTCCTGAAACGCTTGTCGCCTTTCCCTCCAAAGACAAAACGGCCCCCTATTCACAACTTCTAGAAGGCCGGCGGTAACCTTTTACGGACCGATAACTTAATCTAGTTTCTTTTAGCCCTTGCCCTGACAATGTCACCCTCTCGATGTTAGTTCACTTTTCCAAGGCTGATAATTACACAAAAACATGCTACCACTATCGAACCGGAAATCCAAATGACCAGCTAGGCAGGCTGAAGTTCCAGTATACTTAACACATCAGGTGGAACAACATTTCCACCACACCCCCGTGAAAAGCTATCCTGGGGCCAATCGTGATGTTTACAAAGTTGACTTTGTAAACGCAAAGTGATATAATATTTTTAACCAAGGGGAGGGGAGAATAATGTCTGGCCATACTGTAGGTACAAGAATACCCCTTAGGCTAAAAAAGGAATTGGAGGATATTAGTCGGTTAGAGAAGCGTAATCTTAGCACCCTTTTGCGTATGGCTTTAGAGAACTTTGTCGAGCAGTATACAGAGCTCCATCCACAGTTTCGTGCCGATATCTTGGAAGCCATGGAGGGAGTTAGGCGCGGGGAAGTTGAGCCTTACGCCGTTGGTTGAGCGGAGAGTTTGTGGCTTTTAGACCTTTTTCCTACCCTAAGTTCAATCGAATCAAGAAAAAACTTCCGGAACCTCTACGTCTCGAGATAGATGACCAAGTCAACCGGATCTGCGAGAACCCCACAATCGGAAAACTTAAAACCGGAGATCTAAAAAACGTCCGAATTCATAAGTTCACACATCTAGGTCAATTGTACCTTCTAGCTTATACGGTGGATGAAACCGATAAGGTCGTGTATCTGTTGGCTATTGGAGGGCACGAAAACTTCTATCGTGATCTTAAGAGATACCTCAAAACGTAGCCTCCTGCTCACCTGCCAACTCACTTCATCGTGCAAAACATCTCTAGGACCAGATAGCTAGCAGCCTGTGTAAGTATTCCTTTGAATGGCTCGTTTTGCTCAACCGGCACTGGGGTCACATCTTTACTTTTGACCTAAGGCAGTAGGCCGGTAGTGTAGTTCCGCACACCGGGACTGTGCGGTGGTGCTGGGCAACAGGCATTCCTACCGCGAAACATGACACTCAAATCGTGAATAATGAGGGTTTCATGCCCTTGTTGGCTTTCCAAAGATGTTGTACACTTTTTGTCACTATTATCACGTGAGGAGTTATCTTGATGAATAAAAGTGTGCGGCTAGGGCCCCTGGAATTAGAGCTGATATTCACCCTGGAAAAAGAAAATCTGGTGGTATTTAGATTCAGGGATGCCAAGAGGATTTTACAGGTTTCGGATTCCTCTGTAGCCAATGTGCTTCACCGCTTGAAGAGAAAAAATAGGATTGAGGAGCTAGAAAGAGGCAAGTACGTTCTAGCCCCCGCCAGGTCAGGAATAGATGGCTATTGGAGCGAAAACATCTATCTTGTGGTCGATAACCTGCTGGAGGACTACTACATAGCTTTCTGGGCTGCCATGCACTACTGGAATATGACTGAGCAAATGCCCTTTGCCATTCTTGTTGCTACAACTAAAAGGAAAAGAGATTTGGAATATGGTGGCCAGCCCATCAAGTTCGTTACGATTTCTCGAACCAGGTTCTTTGGCAGCGTACTTGAGGAAGTAGATGATAATAAATTCAACATCTCCTCGAGGGAAAAAACCATTATCGATGGGCTGACTTACCCTCAACATTGTGGCGGTCTTTCCGAGGTCTCTAAAGCTCTCTGGAATTCGAGGGATGCCTTGGATTGGAATAGGGAGCTGGAATTTCTTAACAGGCTGAATGTCAGCTCTGTTACCAGACGCTTTGGCTATCTCATGGAAATCCTAGAAATTGGAGATGGCATTCTGGCCAGGCTTCCTCACGAATTCACCGGGTATAGATGGCTGGATCCCTCAAGCAAGAAGCAAATTAGGGCCTACTCTAAAAAATGGGGCCTGAGGCTTAACTGGACCAGGGAGGAATTGCTTGCCTGGAGAGGATCTTGATGAGAAAAAATGAGCTTAAGAGATTGGCAGGAAAAGAGAAGATTCCCTTAGGTGCTCTGGAGAAGGACTATGTAATTAGTATTCTCCTTGAGGTCATTTCAAGTCTTCCATACTCCAGCAGCCTCATCTTCAAAGGTGGAACGTGTATTAAGAAGATCTACTTTCCTGATGCGAGGTTTTCAGTTGATCTGGACTTCTCATGCTTAGAGGACGTCACGTATAAACTTGCAGCCAATCTGAAAAGTTCTTTAGCAAATAAAAGAATTCGCGATGTCGGATTTAATGACGTAGTTGAGGAAGAAAGAAGGGGAGATAGTGTAAGGCTTGGTGTCAAATACCATGACGTGAACGGTCATCCCACAAGTATAAAGATCGATCTCTCTCTCAGAGAGAAACCATTGAAGCTTCCCAAACCAAGAGAGGTACTGAACTTACATTATAGCGATATTCCGGCTTGCACGATCATGGCCCTAAGTCTAGATGAGATCCTTGCAGAGAAAGTCAGGGCTGTGATTGCACGACAAGCCCCTCGAGACATCTATGACATCTGGTATTTGCTTAGGAAAGGAGCCAAGCTTAACCAAGATATGCTTAATAAGAAACTTGAGCTCCTGAAGAGAGACAAGATCTTCACGCTGGAACTCTTTAAGCAGCGTTTGGACAAGAAAAAAGAAGGCTGGAAGAGAGATTTGGTAATGCTGGTTCCTAAAGCCCCAAACTTCGTCCAGGTAAAAGAAAAAATACTGGAAATGATTGCCGGGGACGACTAAGGGAATCCTTGGCGTCTGCCAACTAATTTTCTGGCCTACACATGACACATAACTCCTAAATTGTTTACTACAAAAGGATTTTGCAGGTGAGCAGCCTCGTGAAATACTGGGATCTGCACAACAGGCCCTGATGAAATGGGCTTGCACGCACGCAATTCTTCAAAATCGCGGGAATCCCATAGGGCCAACTGGCAACTGGACAGTACAAACCTCAAGTGCTACTCCGCCCACATAAATGGGGTGACTAAATCCTACCAGACTGACCGTTTCAGACTTAGCACTTCAGGTGGTACAACATTTTCACCGCACCCCCCTCTTTGCATTTTCCCTAAGCCTGGTAAATATATGCCAACGTACACATAACGTGCTGTTGCCTCTAGAAAAAAGGGTTCCTTATCGTTTTGAGTGGGTAACTTGCTGTTTAGTTCGGATGGATGCCGAAAAGATTTCACCACGAAGAGCACGAAGGACACGAAGAATGACTCCTGATAAACTTCAATGTCACCTTGGGGGGTGTGGTAAACAGGACCGGTTACTACACCCCTCAAGTGGGATCAAGCGCTTTGTTCTCTGAGCCCTTCGTGCTCTTCGTGTCCTTCGTGGTGAAACAATCCGGAGTGCGGACCCTACTGCCTGCTGTAATAAACGACCAAAATGAGAAAATGCTACCCATTCGAAACAGCGAGGAGCCAAAAAAAGATTAACTATAGTGGGTCAAGGAGGGGTGGGTCAAAAACTAAACGGTGAAAGGGTCAATTTCCAAGCGTTGCCAGCAGTATGTGCTCTGTCAGCCAGCAGCTTTCATGACAGTAACGATACTCAGTTAACAGGTTAGCAGTCGCAGTGTTTCCGGTGCTTGATAAACGGGGGCTGTAAGGTATATCATCTATACCATGGAATTCGAGTTTGACCCGAAAAAGAGCGCTTCAAACAAGAAGAAACACGGGATCGACTTTGTAGAGGCGCAAGTATTGTGGGATGATCTCGACCTTATCGAAGTTCCTCTTGTTACTGTTGACGAACAGAGATACTTGATTGTAGGAATGATCAACGGGAAACACTGGTCAGCGATCATAACCTATCGTGAAGGATGTGTGCGGATCATTTCCGTAAGGCGATCCCGCAAGGAGGAGATAACCATTTATGAAAGCTAGAGAGTTGGAGAAGAAATTCGATGCTGGCGAGGACATCACAGAGCACCTCGATCTATCGAAGGCTCGCCGGCCCAGGCAGGAGCAGAGGCGTGTCAATGTAGACTTTCCGCTGTGGATGATCGACTCGTTGGATAAGGAGGCCAAGCGTCTGGGTGTGCCCAGGCAATCCTTGATCAAGATGCTGATCGCTCGTGACCTTGACAAGACCGGCGTTTGACCTCCAATCATCTTTGTGCGCTTCTGGATGTCTGAGAGAATCAGGCGCAGTGCACGTGCATGCATCGTTCTTTGTAAACCCTCCGAGATTATCTCTCCCATTGGCTCAAAGCCCTGCAACCGGCAGAGCGATTACCTCTGGAGTGAGAGGAAGGCAGATGTCGCACTTTGAGCTGTCGATCAGCACTCGATCTTACTGCCTGCCTCAGTCTTTAGGTATCCTTCCCCAAATTCCTCTTCCAGTATTCCAATCGCTTTTTCTCCGGTGCAGTGACAGGGGGCTACCCGCTCGATGTCGAGTCCTTTGAGCCCATCGGCGATCCTTCGCACTTCTGCGTCCTGCTTGGCCCCAAGGTGAAATCCACCGATGATCAGGGAAAGCGGTCTACCGGTGAGTTCCGTCGCCTTCCTCGCGATATTCACGATCCCTGGATGGGCGCAGCCCGTGATAAGAAACGGTCCCTGCTCGCATGCGATGATCAGGGAATGTTCCTTGATCTCCCTCCCCATCTCTCCGGTGGTATTGATCCCTGGACTCAACTCGGTGGGGGACGCAATTGGGCGGGGGCTGGCGTGTGCCTCCTCTATCCTCTGTTTGAACCCTGGCGAGAACGATGCGGGATAGATTACCTCCAGCCCGCTGTGCAGCGCAGAGGAGATCGCCCCTATATGGTCACAATGTTCGTGGGAGAGAAAAAGGGCATCGGTGGTGGCAAGGTCGATTCCAAGTGTGTCCGCGTTGTGCTCCAGGACGATCTTATCGGCACCGGTGTCAAACAGGATCCGCTTATTTTGAAACTCGATCAGCGCGGAGAAGCCCCAACCGGCCCATAATTTTTCATCCGCTGTACGGTTATCGTAGATGATGGTGATCACTGCCTGTGGCATTTATTCCTCCTTTAGTTCGGTTTCTGTACTTGTTTACCGTTCTGGTCCGCCACTGATCACGAATCCTACAGATCTTTTATGTAATTTATTCGTGCAATTCGTCTATTCGTGTCATTCGTGATTCCATCATGGCCCTAAATGCTATCCATCTATCACGAATTTCACGAACTAACTAACCACGAATCCCACGAATCAACTGATTGCAAGTCCTTCATGTTATTTGTCTATTCGTGCCATTCGTGATTTACCCGCGAGCCTAGACGCTAACCACATACCGGTCTCTCTTTCCACCATAGATGTTTATGGCAGTGTCCATTGGGGTGATGCCATGCGGCATAGGCCGAATCCCGAGGTGGGGCCTCCACGGTGAGGGAGGTGGGGATACCCTCAATCTCACCCGCCCAAAACAGCCCATGGTTCAATTCTGTAAACTGATCATCCATAAAGTCCAACCCAAATGGGTCCAACAGCCATCTGAAAATAGCGGTGTATTTATCCTGGGTTTTCGTTATGGCCTTGTGTACCGTGCAAAAAAGCGTATAGCTGTAGGTCGTTTTGGCTGTCTTAAGGGCGTATTGTGTTTGAAGGGAGACAGACCATTCCTTCGCCTCGATTCCTAGCCAGCGGGCTGAGGTCTCGCCCGCCAGCCCCCTCAGGTATCCAGCTGGTCCATCGAGGTAGTAGCCCAACTCTTTTTCGAATCCCTCCTTATCGAGAATGATCTCCTCACTGTAGTTCACCGTTATCCCGTCGATCGTAACGGTGATCACCCGCTCATTTATCGCTGCTTGGGACCCGAGACCGACAAGGAGAATTAGAACAATACCAAACGGCAATATCTTTAGTGATAAACCTCGAAACATGATTCACCTCCTTAAAATCCCTCCGTTTCTCCTTTAAGATCGATGAGGCGAGGATGCATGGCCTCAGTGTCCAGGATCACGACAGTCGCCCGGCCTGTCAACCATCCCCCACATTCCCCGGGATTGATGACCAGGGGATTCCCCTCCCGCAGGTCGACTGCATGGGTATGTCCATAGATGATGATATCATAGACCCCGCTTTTGACTAAGGCATCGATGAACTTCGGCTCATGCATAAGCACTGCCTTTCTCCCATCGATAGTAAATTCATGGTAATCCGGATACAGCTCACCGATCTTTTTGAACCTCTCGGTCAGGTAAAGCCTATCCCCGTCGTTATTGCCAAAGACGCCGATGAGTGGGGCGGCGAGCCGACTGAATCGATCGGCGGTGATCGGCGAGATGAAATCACCGGCGTGAAGAACAAGGCTTACCCTAACCTCATTGAATAACTCGACCGCCCGAGCGATTCGCGGCATGTTGTCATGGCTATCGGCGAGGATTCCAACCTTCATCTCAATATCTCATCGACCGTGGCCGCCAGCTTGAAGAACGCCTGCGAGATGGGGGCCTTGTCATCACTGAGTATGATCGGTCGGCCCTCGTCCCCACCACGGCGCGCCTCAATATCTATCGGGATCTTTCCCAGGAAGTCTACCCCGAGTTCCTTGGCCTTACGTTCCCCACCCCCTGCCCCGAACAGGTCGATCTCCTTCCCGCAATTTGGACACACAAATCCTGACATGTTCTCCACAATGCCAATGTTTTTAACCTCCATTTTCTTTGCCATATTCGTCGCCCGGTGTGCATCGATCAGGGACATCTCCTGCGGGGTGGTGACGATGATCGCCATTTGTGGGCCGGTCCTCTGTGTGATGGTCAACACCTCATCCCCTGTCCCCGGTGGGAGATCGGTGATCAAGAATTCAAGCTTGCCCCAATCAACGTCCCCCAGCAATTGGTCGAGCGCCTTGGATCGGAGTGGCCCGCGCCAGATAACCGGCGTCCCGGCCGGAATCATGGAGGCAATGGAGACAACCTTGATCCCAGCACAGTCGTGCGGGACGATCTTCCCGGCTTTGGCCTGAGGCGCACCGGAGACCCCCACCATCTTTGGGACATTGGGGCCAGTGATATCTGCATCGAGCAGGCCCACCTGTCCGCTGTCCTTTGCCAATGCGTAGGCGAGGTTCACGGCAACGGTCGTCTTTCCTACTCCGCCTTTGCCACTGAACACCACGATCCGATTTTTTATCTGGAGCATCACATCTTTGATCCGTTGCTGTTGTTCCTGCATCAGTCTCTGTCGTTCTTCTTGTGTCATCTGCCCCGTTTGTGCCATCACCCCTCCTGTTCATAGTCCCTTTTTCCGAAAAGCCTGGTCCCTATTCTTACCATATTCGCCCCTTCTTCAATGGCGATCTCATAGGTGTTGCTCATTCCCATCGATAGGTAACGCCAATCGGTGTTTTCCAGCTTGAGCCTGGCCAACGAATCGAAAATCTCCCTTGTCCTCTGAAAATAAGGGCGTGCCTTTTCTGGGTTGCCGAACCGTGGCCCCATCGTCATCAGCCCCATTGGCTTGAGTCGCTCAAACCGGGAAAGCCCTTTGATAAAGTCCTGCACATCCTCGGGAGGCACCCCCATCTTCTGTGGTTCCCGGCCACTGTTTACCTCGATTAATACCGGCATCGTTCTGCCAATCCGGGCACAACGCTTGTCGATCTCGGCCGCCAATCGGGGAGAGTCAACGGTTTCTATCATGTCAAATATATGGACAGCCTTCTTTACCTTGTTTCTCTGCAGGTGCCCGATAAAGTGCCATCTGGCACGACTCCCGATTTTAGAGTGGGCCTGCTCTGCCTCTTGAATGTAATTCTCGCCGATTGCGGAAACGCCGGCCTCGATCGCCTCCAGTATCTCCTCCGGTGTTCGCGTCTTTGCGGCAGCGACAAGTGTCACATTATCCGGAAGCTGGTCCAGGATTTTCTTCACATTATCCTTGATCATCCTGCCTCCTTTTAAGCCCCGCTTGAGCGTGCAGGACGAGTGCCCCCACCTCTACACCGAGTTCCTGTGCTATGACCGGGCATTTCGCCGTGAGCAGGAAGAATAACGGTGCATGTTCGTCGGACAGCCCCTCGAAGTTGCCTTGTCCCTTGGCCAGGATTAAACCTGCCTTTCTGAATATCTCGATAAACTCAGGCCGGCAGAAGCGAAGTGTCGTTCCTGGCCCATCTACCCCGCTGGTGATCACCTCTGCAACCTGGTCCATTCCCACGTAGGAGGCGTCATCCATCGTTGCATCATTGATGATGGGGGCCCCGCGGACGACGAAGACCACCTTTTTTCCCAACCGGTTCAATTGTTCTGCGAGAATCCTGTCAAAGACGATCTCACCGGCATTGTCTCCGATATAGAGGACCCCTTCAACCTCAGCCAGTCGCTCGGTTAACAGGGGGTAGTCAGAAGCGGTAAATTCCCTGGCAAGTCCGTCCTCGATCGATTTATCGAGGTCGAATTCCGGGTTTGCACCGAAATCGATGATGTTTCCCAGCGCGGCGAGCTTAACCGCGGTTAACAAGTGGTCAGGCGAGGCCTGTATATGCCCCTGTAGGCGTGGATAGATCGCGAGGGCACGGTCATTGTACTCCCTCTTTATCTCAATATAGGGATCGGAGGAGCCAGTGATCTCACCGACCGCCTTGTATATCTGCCGCCCCATATCGACCGGGGTGGCATCGAGTGGAAGCCCGGGAAGGAGGGTCGCAATCCTGTCAAGCACCTCTCGTTGTATCCGCTCATCCGGTGTAGCAATTCGAGCCGCATGCAACGCCTGCCGCATGAAACAGGGGAAACAGTCAAGGTAGGCCTTCAAGGTTACGCCCTTCCAACATGATATCGCCTACTCACGCACAAGTTTGGCCCCGCATTTTGGGCAGGTTAGTTGATAGCATGGAGCGCCAACCTTATGTGCGACCCGCTCGCTACACTTGGGGCATACGCAGTACCCTGACGGCCCGGCCCCGGGGCGGTTTCCCCCCATTCTTCCCTGGCCTTGACCGCCGCGGCCACGTCCCATTCCTGTACCCGGACCGGCCCCCGCTGGTCCTGTTCCATCTCTTCTTGGCATTTTAACCCCCTACTTTCTGGTAGATTTTTCTGATTGCGGTTCCGAACCTCTGTGTCCCGCCCGCCTGGCTGACAATCCGGAGGACTGCCTCCGGGGCAGTGACGATCGATCCAAACAGATGCTGCACCCCGTATTCCCCGAACACCTGAGACATCGGCGTTGTCGGCCCGATGATGGCCACATCACCCTGCGCCAGCCCCAGCAGATGATCGATGGTCTTGTTTATCAAGGAAAGCGCAGTGAGGATGATAACATCACATTCGGGGAGGATCCGCTCCGCCGCCCAATCGGGGAGGACTTCCGGTGAGAGTGGCCGACGTTCAAACACGTACATCCTCTTCGCTCGCTCCTTCAATATAGGGATGTACGGCTCAAAATACCCGACCATCCCCACTGTTGCCCCATCGATCGGAAGGACGGTGAGCGGATCGGGACTGGGGTCCCCACCCTGATTGAGGGCGGCATTCAGCGTTGCCACCCCCAGGGTTGCCGCTACCGCATCGGGCAACAGGGCATAGGCCGCAACGGCTGCCGCGTCCTTTCCGATCAGCTCCCCTGCCCCTCCCAGATAGGTACAGCAGCTGATCGCTCCCTCGGTCATTGTTCCAGCCAGCCCGCAGCCACCATCGTCTAGTAGCACAGCGGTATAGCCGAGCCCGATGCGCACATCGGCGATTTGCCTCTTAGATAGTCGTGAGTTCGCCTGTTGCAGCAGATCATCCACTATCATTGATAGCCTCGATAAACCCCTCGTAGACCAGTCTCATCGCCTCTCCAGCCGGGCTGCCCGTATATTCAACGGCGCTCTTCCCATTGATCATTGCGGTGGTGACACTTTCGTCGTAGGGGACCCGCCCCAGGATGGGCAGGCCCTCCTCGGCGGCGAATTCAGCAAGCCTTGCGGAGATCTCATCATTCAAATCGGCCTTGTTGAGCACAAGCCAGGTAGGGATGCGGAAATGTCTGACCACGGTAAGGATCCTCTTTAGGTCATGTAGCCCGGACAGGCTCGGCTCTGTGACGAGGATGACATAATCAACCCCGCTGGCAGAGGCAATCACCGGGCAGCCAATCCCAGGGGAGCCGTCTATCAGTAGAAACTTCGCCTTTGTTTCCTTGGTCAGCTCGGCTGCCTTTTGCCTGACCACGGCGACCAGTTTTCCCGATGTCTCCTGTCCAGGGTAGAGCTCGGCGCTCGAAAGGGGCCCCAATCTGCTTTCGGCTGTATACCAGCGACCGGAATCGACCATGGATAGGGTAATCGCATCCACTGGGCAGACGTATGCACAGGTACCGCACCCCTCACACATGTAGGGGTCGATGTTGAAGTCGGCATCGATTGCGCTGAACCGGCATACCTCGAGGCACACACCGCATGAGGTACACCGCTCATCATCTATCACGGCAAGCTTGCTCCCCTGAAAGTTGCCCTCTGCGGTGATCTTGGGATCGAGGAGGAGATGAAGGTTTGCTGCATCGACATCACAATCTGCGAGGACCTTTTCCTCTGCAAGGACGGCAAAAGCCCCGGCAAGTGAGGTCTTCCCAGTGCCCCCCTTTCCGGACAGGAAAAGTACGCTGTTCATACAAGCACCCTTTTCAGTTCAGAATAGAGATCAGCAAATTGCCCTTTCCAGTTTGGCATTGCATCGACAAGCGGAATCCCCCCTGAATACAGGTAGGCTATCTCGCGCTTGAACGGGATTCGCAGCAAAATTGGGATACCTTCTTTCTCACAGTACCGCTCCAATTCACCGTCCTGAAGCCCACTACGATTGATCACGACCCCCATTGGGATACCGAGTGAACGGGCCACCTCCACTGCAGCCCGCAGGTCATGCAGGCCAAATGGGGTTGGCTCGGTGACCAATAAGACGAGATCAGCGCCGTGCATGGTGGCTATCATCGGACAGCCTGTGCCAGGGGGAGAGTCAAGTATGGCCAGCCTATCCGGGAGCACATCGTCCTTCAACTCCTCGATTATGGGGGTGGCCATCGCCTCCCCGGGGTTGAGCAGTCCACGCGAGAACGGGAATCCACGTACAGTCCCTGACTCGATCACCCCCAATTCATGAGGGATCTCGCTGATTGCCCCGGTAGGGCATACCAATTTGCACAGCCCACAGCCGTGACAGAGCTCATCGTATACCAATACCTTATCGCCGACGATGGCGATCGCGTTGAATTCGCAGGCCTTGGCACATTCCCCGCTCTGTTTACAGCGTCTTTGGTCCACTTTGGGCAGGAGCTTATCGACCCGGCGGAGATTTGTTAATTTTGGTTTCAGGAATATATGCGCGTTTGGTTCTTCTACATCGCAGTCGAGGAACTGTACCGGTTCATCCTCTGCCAGGGCAAGGGCCAGGTTGACAGCGACGGTTGTCTTTCCCGTTCCTCCCTTGCCACTGGCTATAGCGATTCGCATTATGACCCGTGTCGATCGTGGAAGATGTGCTGTTGGCAGGCATCCTCTTCGGAGGCCCCGGAGAGGTTTTTCCCTTTCCAGGACTCGATCGCCTCGCGTGCTGTACCAGAAAAGCCAACGAAGACCTTAATCCCATTTTGGTCCAGGATTCCAAGTGCCCGCCTACCGACCCCACTACACAGGAGGACATCGATCTCCAGCTGTGAGAGTATATCCGCGGGCAGTCCACTTCCCCCTGCGTGTTCAGAGGTGTTGTCTATTACCTTTATTTGCTCGGTCTCAGAATCATAGATAGTGTAGGTGGGGACACGGCCAAAGTGCCCGCCGACAGAATCATCAAGACCACCCGGTCCTGCGGTTGGTACACAGACCTGGCTCATTGTCTCCTCCCCCCGTGCCGTGCGCCAGTGGGGCCTTGCATGTGGGATAGTCGGCCGGCGCGGTAGTCAGCTATGGCATCCTTTACCGTTCCTTTGGCCCCGGTGTAGATCTCAATCCCAGCGGCCTGGAGCCCCCTATGGGCATTCGGACCGATGCTTCCGGTGAGAACAGCGGCCACTTTTCTGTTGGCGACGGTCTGCGCCGCCTGTACCCCTGCCCCATGTGCCCCGGGTACATTCTCCACTGTCTCTACCTCCTCACTCTGGGGATCGACGAACAGAAAATATGGGGCCCTGCCGAAGCTCGGGTTTACCGAGGAGGCAAGGCCCTGTCCGCTTGCGGTGATACATATTTTCATCTACGTTTCCTTTCGAGCTCGCTGATACGCTCATTCAACTTTTGTAGCTGAAGGTTAAGGGAGCGAAGCTGCTCGGTCAAGGTTTCCACCGCTGCGTTCGACATAGGGGGAGGGGCTGGCATGCCCATTCCAGTACGCCTCATGCCCATCCCACGTCCCATCCCCATCCCCTGCCCTGTCCCGAAATGTGAGGGGACATTTGACTGAGCGGTCGGTTTAATCCTGCCATCTTTATATGCCTCTACCGCCTCTTTTACCGTGCCGGTAGCACCCGTGATGACCTGGACCCCTGCTGCGGACAGGGTTTGATAGGCGTTGGGACCACAGTTTCCGGTGAGTACCACTTTTACACCTTTGTTGGCTATTATCTGGGCAGTGCCAATCCCTGCCCCTCCTGTCGCCATGGCGCTCGTGTTCTCAAGCGTTTCAAATTGCATCGTTTCAGGATCGACAACTATGAAATAACGGCACCTTCCAAAACGCGGATCGACCCCAGCCTCCAGGCCAGGCCCATCCGCAGATACGGCAATTTTCATCTTAATCCCCTTTTAACCCTTTAGGACTCTAGCTCTTTTATCCTGTTATTTATCTGCTCCAGTTGATCTTCCAAGTTCTGTACTTGTGCCCTGAGAAAATCAAGTTCTTGTGACTCACTCATCCCTGGTGCATAAGCGGCTGCCCCCTGATAGGGCAGTCCCCCATAGGCATATGGCGGCCGATAAGGAGTAGCCATAGGTTGGGGCATCCCCCATCCACGGCCGTACATCGGTCTTGCCCCCCACGATCCACAGAAGCCCCTTCCTCCTCCAGTCATCGGCCCCATTCCACGGGGTCCTGTTCCATCAAATCCTGGCATAATAAGCCTCCTTTCTTCGCTAACTAAAATAAGGTGGGTATCTATATTGGTTCCTGTAAAACGGAATGTATGTCCTACCGTAATAACGCTGGCCTATGGCCATGTCATATCCAGGCCAACGTCGGACATAGCGTTTACCCCATCCAAACCAGCCTCTCCAACAACCTCTGCCTCTTCCATACCAGACTCTAGGGTATCCTCTACCGCGCCCCCTCATGGCTATCACCCTTCCTTTTCCAGCTCTTCCAGGCGCTTTTTGAGCGTCGCCAGCTGTCGTTCAAGCGCCTCCTTTTGGGCGGTTAGATTCTCTATTCCTGGTTGGCCCAGCGGGGTAGCCATCCCCGGGGCCGGTCCGGTGCCTGGGGCACCAGCCTGATAGCCC
This sequence comes from Candidatus Bipolaricaulota bacterium, assembly GCA_034718095.1. Classification (GTDB taxonomy): domain Bacteria; phylum Bipolaricaulota; class Bipolaricaulia; order UBA7950; family UBA9294; genus JAYEMK01. The sequence goes on from JAYEMK010000001.1 coordinate 16,052, forward strand.
ATCGCGGAGAGGAACGCCCCTGTCTGCCCGGTATTTTGCAGGTATTGTGCCCCTGGCGGGAGACCACCCCAACCAGGAGAATATCCGAAGCGAACCCAGCCAGGGAGTCCGGTTGCATAATACATGTTTCGATTTCCGTATCCACCCATCGCGATCATCTCCTGTTACGATAAATCGGTTAATTGTAAGCATATGCACAAAATCTGTCAAGCCGATTCACCCATCAGTTGACGGGGCCGGTACAGCGGGTTTATAGTTGCCATACAGCTTCAAAGGGGAGGAAGATGGGACGCCAGAAAAAGCTGCGTTACTGTCGGGAG
>JAYEMK010000002.1:0-3315 GCA_034718095.1 Candidatus Bipolaricaulota bacterium
GAGTCTCCCAGGCACCATGCAGCTCATCGGAACGCCCGGGGAAGAGGGTGGCGGTGGGAAGGTGATCCTGAGCGAGGCCGGGGTCTTCGAGGGGGTCGATGCGGCGATGATGTTTCACCCTGCGGGGCAAACCGTGCTTTGGAAACATGCACTGGCCCGGCGCAAACTCTACATCGAGTTCTTCGGCAAATCCTCTCACGCGGCCGGATCCCCCGAGAAAGGGATCAACGCCTTGGACGCCACCATTCAGACCTTCCAACATCAACGCCCTGAGACAACACATCCTCGATGACGCGCGCATTCATGGCATCATCACCGATGGGGGAGAGGCCCCCAATGTGGTTCCCGACCATTCGGCATCGCTGTTCTACGTGCGGGCGCTGAACGATGATTACTGCGATGAGCTTTTGGAGAAAGTGAAAGACTGTGCCCGCGGGGCTGCGACGGCCACCGGGGCACGGGTGAACCTGGAGCTGCAAGGTACCTACAAATCACTTAACACAAACATGTCTCTTACCCAGACGTTCAAACAAAACTTGGAGACGCTGGGCTGGGCATTCGATAATGTCGATCCGAAAGACGGGATCGGCTCCACCGACATGGGACATGTCAGCCACCTAGTGCCAGCGATTCACCCGTATCTAAGTATAGGTCCAGCCGATCTGGTTGGCCACTCCACCGACTTTGCCATTGCTGCCAACTCCAAAGAAGGAAAGGAAGCAATGCTCGCCGCTGCCAAAGCTTTGGCGGCAACGGCACTTGACATCCTCCTTTCTCCAGCGTTGTTCGAGAGGGTGCAAAGGGAGTTCATGGGGGGATGATACGCGACCAGATCGCTTATTATACCGCAACTGCAACGATCCCCGGTCAAAAATCCAGGGTTGGAAGGCCCTCTTGAAGGCAGATGTAGCCGAGCATCGCTGTAATGATGCCCATCGCCGTCAAGCTGGTGATCGCATTGAGATCCAAAGGGGGAGAGACCTCAACCACATCAAACCCGGCTATTCGCAACAGTTGATCGGAGGTACTATTGAAGTATTCTCTTTCCCTGTCCAACAATCGAAATAGGAGATCGTACAGGTACCTTGGCGATATCCCTCCCGGAACAGGAATTCCGGTCCCGGGGGCGCTCATCGCATCGAGGACATCGATGTCAAAGCTTACATAGACCTCAGGGACACGCTGGAATTTCTTGTGAATCCTCCCCACAAGTGTGTCCAGGGACAGCTCGCACAGGTCACGCGCATAGATAACCTCGATGCCCTCCTCTCGGATGAAGTCGAGCTCCTCTGCCAACAGGTCCCGGATCCCGAACAGCAAGACATTCTCTGGGCATACATTGGGCAGCTCACAGATCCGCCTGCGGGGACAGGCATGGTTCCACTTGCTCTCTTCCCGGCCCTTTATACCCTTGAAGCTGTCCATCAGGTCAGGGTGAGCGTCTATCCACAGGATCCCCATCTCATTCCTTGAGGCGAACGCCGAGACGGCGGCGCTTGTGCCGCTGTGGTCTCCTCCGATAACAAGGGGTATAGCACCGGCTTCGACGAGAGGGGTAACAGCTCTGGCGATCGCTTTCTGAGTCGTAAGCGCATCGTCCTGGTCGACCTCGGCATCCCCAAAATCGCGAATCCGCAGGCCCCTCAGGTTGATATGATTCTCCGTGTGCGGGCTCGTATCGGCAGAAATTTCTCGAAGTGCCTCGGGGGCATGTGCGGCGCCTAGCTCATGCGTCACCGAGCCATCGTAAGGAGCGCCGACGATGCCCACATGGATCTCGCTGGGGGCCAGCTGGGGTGCATTCAGCCCCATCCATAGCTTATTCTCGTCTGACATGACAATTCTCCTGAAAAGCAGTGATACAACTGGTAGTATACCCGCTTAAGGGATTGACCGATCAGTAAGAGCCAAGCTAAACTGATCCTATTGCCTGGCGAAGTCGAAGGCAAAGCGGTGAGGCGGCAGATGAAAAGAAAACCAAGATCCTGTTTTACTGCAAGGCGGGTGTTCACCCTCGCTAACCTCATTGGCTACTGGGGGATCTTGCCTTGGATTCTGGTCGTTGCTGCCGGAGGGATTGATAGGCTCCTTGGGCTTCCCGCGCTGCCGCTCGGAGTGGGGGTTGGCGTGGGAATCTTCTCCTTGATGATCGGAGTGACCACCTCTATCTGGATCGCGGTGGTGCTGTACGTAAGAGGCGACGGGTTCCCAATCGCGTTGCTCGCACCGTCCCGACTTGTGCGCAATGGGCCCTATGCCCTTTCGCGGCATCCTCTCTATATCGCATTCACTATCTATCTCTTGGGTTGGGGGATGCTCGCCCGTTCCCTCGGGCTCATCGCCGTTGTACTGCCGGGGTTCATCCTCATCTGGAGTGGATATGCCCTTATCCATGAGGAGAGGGTGCTTGCGCGGCGGTTCGGTGAGGAGTACATTAACTACAAGGCGAAAAACCCGTTCTTTTTACGGCTTTCCCGAGGAAACTCAGGACCTGGGATCCTGTTTGCCTTAACCTATCTCCTTGGGAAAGGCCTTGTCCATGTGCTCTTCCCAATCGAGGTTCAGGGACACGAGTTCGTACCACGGACCGGCCCGGCGGTGATCACTTCTAACCATGCCTGTTACCTTGACCCGGTCTTCCTGACCGCCGCGAGCGACCGATATATTCGCTTCCTCACCACAGCGGAGATGATGCGTACCTCGCTTGGCCGTTTCTTGTTCACTCGCTTTGGCTCGATTCCGATTCGCCGTTACACAAGTGATCCTAAAGCCGTTCGAGAGCTTCTCTCTGCCCTTAAGGATGGAGAGATCGTGGGGATCTTCCCTGAGGGCGAGCGCTCCTGGGACGGAGACCCACAACAGGTGGCGGGTAAAGTCAAGAGGTTCCTTAAGAGAATCGAGGCACCGATCATCCCTGCCAGGATAGAGGGCAGTTACGCCATCCTTCCACGATGGGCAAGGACCCCACTTCCAGGGAGGATCAAGATCAGCTTCCTTCCACCGCTTCTCCCCTCGTTTTCCGGAGAAAGCGTATCCAAAATGCTTCATACGATCGCCGTACGAAGCGATGGACAAACCATACTTCCTCATCGATCTACTGGAATCGAGCGGTTGCTGTGGGCATGCCCAATCTGTCACGCAATCGGGGCGGTCTCTGCCCATGGACGGATGATCCACTGTGGCCAGTGTGGTATGAGGTGGAGAATCGATCGGAGATTGATGTTGCACGGCCCGAATGGAGGTAGTGTCCCACTTATCGAGCTCACTGCCCCCCTGCGCGAAGGTGATATCCTGAAAGGGAGAGCCGAACTGGCT
>JAYEMK010000003.1:0-3286 GCA_034718095.1 Candidatus Bipolaricaulota bacterium
ATGTTGCCGTCAGCGGCAATCTTTACTGTCCTCCGTCGGTCGGCCCAACACTGGTACAGGATTCCGACCGGGAGCGAGGCAGGATGCCGATGTGCGTACTCAATATGGACATCCAGACATGTTGTCTTCCCACCTAGCCCCATCGGGCCGATACCGCTCTGGTTTATCAGGTCAAGGAGCTCTTCCTCCAGCCCAGCTATCACTGGATCCGGGTGACGGTCACCGATGTCCCGTAGGATGGCAAGCTTACCAAGTTTCAGCGAGAGATCCGCCCCTCCACCGATGCCAATCCCTATTATCCCAGGCGGGCAGGGCTTGCCAGCACATCCTACAATGTGATCGACGACGAACCGCTTGACCCCCTTGATTCCGACGCCTGGTGGGAGCATTTTAAGAGCGCAACAGTTCTCGCTCCCCCCACCTTTGGGCAGCAAGTGAATACTGCACTTGTTGCCATCGACGATATCCCACAGGATATATGGGACATGCCTTCCGACGTTGTCGCCCGGATTGTTCCCGGTGAACGGATTCACTGTATTTGGTCGTAGTGGCACTTTTTCGGTGGCCTGGCGCACCGCCTTGGTGATGGCATCCTTCAGCGTTGCAAGGTACGAAAATTCACTGCCCACAGTGACGATAAAGGTCTGAATCCCGGTATCCTGGCACATTGGAACGGACCCCTCTCTGGCGGCGGTAATGTTTTCCAGGATTGCGGCCAATTGCACCTTCGCTGGGCCCTGTTCGCCCCTTTCTGCCCGTTCCAGCGCAGTTACCACATCCGCCGAAAGTTCGGTCTCCGCCCTCCGAATCGCCTCAATGAGATTTTGAATAAGGTTTTCTTCGAACATCCGATCATTCCCCCTCGATCTTCTGCCTAACAAGCCGGTCGTAGATGTCAAAATAACTAGGTTTCTCCTCATCGACGAACGTCCCCACGATGATTTCTTTCCCGGGCCTGATATCGGCGTCCTTCGGATCGGAAAAATTACGGATCACACTCTTTTCCTGGTAGTAACGCATCTCCTCCAATCCAGTTGGCAGTTTATTTCGCCTGCCGTAATTTGTAGGACACGGACCGACTATTTCCACAAAGGTAAATCCCGGTTTACTGATTGCCTCAACCATTGCCTTCTCCAGGCGCCGAGCGTGAAGTGTGGTCCAACGGGCCACGTATGGGGCCCCGGATGAAGCGGCCAAATAGGGTAAATTGAACGGATTCTCGAACATCCCATATGGGGCTGTTGTCCCCTTTGCCCCTTGGGGGGTGGTGGGACCGAACTGACCACCGGTCATCCCGTAGTTAAAGTTATTAACGCAGAAGACCGTCATGTCGATATTCCGACGTGCGGCATGGATAAAGTGGTTCCCTCCGATGGCGAACAGATCACCATCTCCGCTGAATACAATGACCTTATACTCAGGATTTCTCATCTGGAGGGAGACACGAAGTCCGGTTGCAAACGCGATCGCCCGTCCATGGGTGGTATGGTAGGAATCAGGGCGCATATACCCGGCAAACCTTCCAGTACAACCTATCCCAGAGACAATGGAAACATCATCCAAACCCAAAGAGAGCTCCTTCAAGCTATAACCGAGACAGGACATCGCAGTTCCAAGCCCACATCCCGAACACCAGATGTGTGGAAGTCGCTCGGTACGAAAGTATGGCTCCAGCGGATGATGGACATCGTGCAGAATCTCCGGTTTCGGCTTTGTCTGTACCCGTCTCATTCTGTCACCTCCTCAATTACATCGAGGATAGCCTCCGGTCGATGGATTCCCCCACCAGCGTGCGGGACGAGCCTAACCGTTGCCTTTCCAGCGGTTGCCCGTTCGACCTCAAGTACCATCTGACCGAGGTTGATCTCAGGGACGACAAATCCCTTGACTTGATCAGCGAGCTCAGCGATCCGCTGCATCGGGAACGGCCATACCGTAATCAGTCTAAGCATGCCGACCTTGATTCCCTTCTCGTGAGCGAGCTCCATCGCTCGCCAGGCCGGACGTGCATTGATCCCGTATGATACAATAACAACATCCGACCCTCTTAATCCCTCTTCTTCAACCTCGATAATCTCTCCGGCGTTTTTCCTTATTTTATTCAACGGCTTTTGCAGGGTTATTGCAGCGTCTCGGCCATTGTCTCACCGATCCTGGCCGGGCTTTCGGCGACGGTGACCCCGGCCTGGTTGAGGGCAGCAATTTTGGCCGCTGCGGTACCGGTCCCTCCGGTGATGATCGCCCCGGCGTGCCCCATCCGCCTTCCAGGCGGGGCGGTCCTTCCAGCTACAAATGCGACGACCGGCTTGCTGAAGTTATCAGCGATATAGCTGGCCGCCTCTTCCTCAGCTGCCCCACCTATCTCGCCGATCAATACAACCCCCTTGGTCTGCGGATCTCCCTCAAACATTTCCAAAAGGTCGATGAACGCCAGGCCGATTATTTGATCACCGCCGATGCCAGTACAGGTGGACTGACCGATCCCAAGTTGGGAGAGCTGATGCACCACCTCGTAGGTCAGGGTTCCGCTGCGGGAGATGATGCCTATCTCCCCGGCGCGATGAATATAGCCAGCCATGATCCCGAGCTTCGATTTACCCGGCGAGATGATCCCCGGCGTATTGGGACCGATGAGCCTGGTCCCCTGAATGTCGAGGTAACGGCGAACCTTGAGCATATCATGTGTCGGAATGCCTTCGGTGATGCATACCACCAGCCCAATTCCCGCTTCAGTCGCCTCCATGATCGCGTCCGCAGCGAAGCGAGGGGGAACAAAGATAATCGAGGTATTGGCACTCGTATTGGAGACCGCCTGCGAGACAGTATCAAACACGGGAACCCCGTGTACGATCTGTCCACCCTTGCCTGGGGTAACCCCGCCCACAATCTGTGTTCCATAGTCCAGCATCTGGCGGGTATGAAACCGGCCTTCGTTACCGGTTATCCCCTGAACGATTGCCTTCGTCGAGCGATCGATCAGTATGCTCATGAGTCCTCCTTTCCCACCGCCTGTGCCACCATCTGTCCTGCCTCTACCAGGTTTTTGGCCGTTGCAAACTCGAGGCCCGAATCTTTCAAAATCCTTCGCCCTTCCTCGACATTTGTCCCTTCCAATCGAATCACCACCGGAAGGCGATCTGTCATTTTCTTTGCCGCTTTGACAATGCCCTCGGCGAGGATGTCACAACGCAGGATTCCACCGAATATGTTCACAAACACAGCCTTCACATCCCGGTCACTCAACAGGATGCGGAAGCCATTTTCGATCATCTCCTCATTGGCCCCG
>JAYEMK010000004.1:0-2474 GCA_034718095.1 Candidatus Bipolaricaulota bacterium
AGGCTTTATTGGGTATGCAGCTGCTGTTGGACAAAATTGCAGTTTTCGACCTTGAGGCCATGAAAATCGAAGTGCGAGATTGAGAAGTGATCTTCTGAGGCCAGATACTGTATTGAATGTCAACCCCCTAATCCATTGGCGCACGATATCGCTCACCGCTTTTGGAGAAAAGGGGTCATGGCGGTTCTTGGGGTCAGGCCGACACATGACACATAATCGTGATCAAGTTGTTTTCTAACCCTCGGAGTACTTGACCCGGGGTTGTCTTTGCCTTTCCGTGCGGTGTAATACGGAAGTTGTCCCTAAGTGCGGGGTGGGGCATAATATACCCGTATTGCAAGGGGGAATTACCATGGGTAAGTGGCTGCGACAAGCGCTTTCTGACCTTCAAGCGGCGCGGGACAGCCTCAAAAACGGACACCACGAGTGGGCATGCTTTCAAGCGCAGCAAGCAGGGGAGAAGGCGCTCAAATCCTTCCTCTATTCCCGTGGTTATACATCAATTCTCAGCCATTCGCTGACCGAGCTCGTGAGGACGGCGGGGAAGCTCGAACCGGAATTCCATTCCGTCGATAAGCCAGCCCGTCGGCTGGACACCTTCTATATTCCAACCCGATACCCTAACGGGTTGGCAGGTGAACTCACCCCGTCCGAATTCTATAAACAGGAGGATGCTAATCAATGCCTAAACTCTGCCGAATCGATCTTGAACATCACGCGGAAATTTACGAACAACTAGTAAGTTTCGTAGAGACGCTGAAACGAAGGCTCCCCGTGTCTGAGGTGTACCTGTTTGGTTCATTCGCCCGGGGCGACATCCACGAGGGAAGCGACATCGATCTTATCATCGTCGGAGATTTCAACGAGCGATTGTTCAAGCGGATTGAGCGCGTCCTCGAATTGACCGATCTCCCGATCGAGCCTTTGGTGTACACCCGCGAGGAGATCGATGAAATGATAAAAGAGGGAAACCCGCTCATCCTGCACGCCCTGAAGGAGGGAAAGGAGCTTTAGGACCAGGTAGGTGCCTTACCTTGGCTCTTGAAGTTGGTAAAGGGTTACTCCAAGATATCAAGGTGATAAATTTTTAGGGTATTTCTTCAACAGGAGGGCAGATGTCGATTGCTATAGCTGCGAAAGTGGGATTTTCTGGGGTCAGGCCGACACATGACACATAATATTTGTTATGTGCCCATTGGTCATAGGCAAGGTAAAGACAACCTAGGAGGTGCACATGAACCCAACATTGCGAGACCTTCCCGTCGAGCAGCGGATGCGCCTCGTTGAGGAGCTCTGGGACAGCATTGCCGCTGACCAGAAGGCATTGCCGCTCACAGAGGAGCAGCGAGTCGAACTGGACCGGCGTCTTGACGCTTACGAGGCGGATGGCAATCCGGGGCGTCCTGCCGAAATTGCGCTTGCGGATATTCGTAAGCGGCTATGACCCTTCAGGTCCGGCTGCGCCCAGAGGCCGAGCAAGATGTTGAGGAGGAGGCGCGCTGGTACGAACAGCAGAAGGAAGGCCTGGGGCAAGAGTTCATCGATCAGGTGCTGCTTACAGTGCGGTCCATTGGCGAGCAGCCTGCTCTGTACCCTCGCGTCCTCCGCAATGTGCGCCGTGCACTTATCCACCGCTTTCCCTTCGGCATCTACTATCGAGTGGAAGAAGAGTACATTGTCGTCGTTGCCGTTATGCACGGTAGCCGTAGCCCGCAACGGTGGAAGAGAAGAACATGACCACGCGCTGGAGAGCGACCGGCCAGCCCGCTGGCGCGGGTTGGCCGGCGCCTCAGCACGGGCGTTAGGCGGCTCTGCGAGCTGTAAAGATTGTAAATCTACGGAGGGTACTATGGCTACAGTAGTACAGATGACAAAAGATGAGCTTAGAGAAATGATCGAAACCATTGTTGAGCAAAAGCTACTAGAGTTGCTCGGTGATCCCGATGAGGGTTTACCTATTCGAAAAGCCATCCGCGACAGACTCTTGCGCCAAAAGGAAGCGGTGGCGAGTGGTGAACGTGGTGAGCCGTTTGAGGAAGTGATTCAGCGTCTTGGTTTGGAGTAATGGCCGAGTATCGCATTCGCATCCTGAAAGCAGCATCTCAGGATCTAGAGCGAGTAGACAAGCCTATAGGCCGTCGTATCGTTATGCGTATCAACTGGCTAGCAGCGAACCTAGATGCGATTCGCCCTGAAGCATTGACTGGAGACCTTGCAGGACTCTACAAGCCCCGCGTAGGTGACTACCGCGTCATTTATGAAGTGCTTTGGAACGAAAAGACCATTGTGATTCATGCTATTGGTCATCGCCGGGAAATTTACCGAAGACGGTGAGGAAGTACAGACATCAGTCTTCTGGGGTCAGGCCGACACATGACACATAAGGGTCAGCTATTGGCCATTAGCGGTTGGCTATTAGCTCAAAGCTAATAACCCCGATCACCCTCACCCCAGCCTTCTCCCGTCAAGGGAGA
>JAYEMK010000004.1:2574-15683 GCA_034718095.1 Candidatus Bipolaricaulota bacterium
TCAGTCTTCTGGGGTCAGGCCGACACATGACACATAAGGGTCAGCTATTGGCCATTAGCGGTTGGCTATTAGCTCAAAGCTAATAACCCCGATCACCCTCACCCCAGCCTTCTCCCGTCAAGGGAGAGGGAATCAGGCCTACACTTGACACATAAAGATATTTAGGAACACACTGAAAGGCGTAAGGGATGCACCTCAGGTCACCGTAAAGGCCGGTCAAGAGTAGTAGAAGAGCCCTTAAAAACGTTATACCCCTGCGTCCATATCGACACCTGTCGCCCTTTCTCCGCCTCTCCTCCTTCACCGTACCGCGTCTCCCCTTCGGGCCTTGAAATGTGGCAATGTCAAGATACTATCATCTGTGTCAGTGAGCCGAAGGACCTGGCCCAGATCGCAGGTTCCTTGGATCGGTTGGCAGGCCTGATACCCGGAAGCAACGAAAGGAAGGTAGATCATGTAGCTAGAGTTGGAGATAAGCGAAGTTCGGATTAAGTGCTATATTAAGAACATAAGTAGAATTTCGTTTATGTAGGAGGTTGACAGGCAGCATCAGGCCATAATTTATGGCAAGAGAGACGATCCATGAGGATATTATTTCTGAACAGATTACTTTTGGCCCCCATTTGATTCAGCGAATGTGGGAGAATGGCATATCAATCGATCAGGTTTTAGACACAATTCTAACCGGGACCGTTAACAAGAAAGAGAGAGATGAACGCTCCCACGGCAAATTCAGTAAATTTACAATTTCTAAGGGTGATATTGTGGTCGTAGTAAAGGATTGTAACCCGACATTTATTATTACAGCGAATAGGAGGTGATTATTATGCAGTGCCCAAATGGCTGTCCATCTCCAATGGAGGAAAGGAAGGAAGAAAAGATCTTCCATCGTAATGGCGAGCCCATTGTTATTTCGGACTTGATTATGTATGTGTGCCCAGACTGCGGGCAAGAATCAATGCCCTTGTCATCAGCAAGAATTGTAGAGGATATTCTAAATGGAAGGGTTAAACCATCCGGCAAGTTTACTGCCAAGTTGTACGAAGTTAGTCTCGTGAGATGACGGCCGATAACACAACATGCTCATCCGTGGGGTCAGGCCGACACATGACACATAAGCTATTGGGACGCAGTTCGGCTGGGCGTTGAGCAGTAAAGCCCGAGATAATTTTTCTCTTCTCACGGGGAGATATCACCCTCACCTTCACCCCGTGGAATACATACCTGAGCGATTATTCCATGGGGTGAACCCCGTGGAATATTCGCTCTTCATTCCACGGGGTAAACCTCTCCCGGCACTCGCCCCGTGTAGTAGCACGATTGGACTTACTACATGGGGCAAGGGAGAGGAATAAGGGATAAACCTCATCAAACATTTCTCCCCATCTCGCCCCGTGTAGTAACACGATGGGACCTACTACATGGGGCAGGGGAGGGAGTTAGGGAGAGGGGGAACAAAACCACAGTCCATGGTCCAGAGTCGATAGTCACGAGTCACCAACACTGACCTTACAGAGGGAGAGGGAAAAAAAGGTTATTTCTCCCCTGGGAGGGAGAGAAAGCTGTGTGAAGCTCTGCATAAGGAGCGGCTATCTGCTAGCAGTTGGCCATCAGCTATCACCCATGAGCTAATATGTTCACAATTGTTTTTCGGGCTATTGACCTTGGGTATTGGACTTTTGACTCACGACTCTCGACTCTCGACTAATCAGTAAGCCCCCTTACCCCAGCCCTCTCCCGTCAAGGGAGAGGAATCCCTGATGTTCGATTTTATTCCCGAAGTCAGTTCAAGGATTTCTAACTTCGGACTTACGATTCAAGACTTTTGTATGTAGTCAGCGTCCAGACCGGAGAAAATTACTAATGACACGTATAGATAAATTAGGTGAATGATTTGTGGGATTCGTGGTCAGTTAGTTCGTGAAATTCGTGATAGGCAATGTACGGGAAGGCTAAATGGGAAAATGCGGCTCACTACTAGAGCGAGCCGCGTGCTATTTTTTTAGATGGATCTGACCTATTAGGCCACGGCGGCTACATCTTGTGCCTGTGGTCCTTTCGCGCCTGATGTTACCGTGAATTCAACCTTTTGGCCCTCTTCCAACGAGCGGTAACCCTCACCACGGATGACACTGTAGTGCACAAACACGTCTTCTCCTCCCTCGCGGGAGATGAAGCCGTAGCCCTTGGAGTCGTTGAACCACTTGACGGTGCCAACTTCACGCTCTGCCATACCTACACCTCCGTTTTGTTACAAATTAAATTGGACAGGGCGCTCTAAGCTGACTTCGGGTAAGTACCGTACTCAAAAATAGAACGACTGCCAACCCTGGTAAATCTAACATGCGACCATGCTGTTGTCAAGCCTATCCCTTAAGGATCTCGATCGCATGTGGTAAGGCGGGGATTATTACCCGCAGTCCCTCCTCTACCGCCCTGGGGGCCCCTGGTAGGTTGATGATTAGGGTGCGTCCACGTATCCCGGCCACGGCACGGGAGAGCATCGCGTGCGGGGTCGACCGCAGCCCCTTTGCCATTATCGCCTCGGTTATTCCCCCTGTCTCCCGCTCGATGATGGCCCTGGTCGCCGCGGGGGTCACATCACGCGGCGAAAAACCTGTCCCGCCGGTGGTGAGGACAAGATCGATTCCGCATTCATCGCACCATCTTTTAAGGGTATCCCTTATTTTCTCCTGCTCGTCGGGGGCGAGTTTCTCGGCCACTATATCGACATCCAGGGTAGTGTCGAGCAGGCGATGAATCAATGGCCCGCTCTCATCAGAGGTCTCCCCGCGAAAACAGCGATCACTTACCGTCAATATTGCAACACTAATTGCCATCTTCTGCCCTCCCTGCCTGCACCACTTCGCGGCAGGCAGACATTTCCGAGTGCAGGAGCACAACCGGTCGGCCCCAAACCTCGGTGACTAAAACGGGCAGATTGTAGGTAAGGGAAAGGTTCTCCTCGGTTAATACCTGTGGCGTTGGACCGAAGGCTACCAGGCGTCCACCCCTTAGCAGCACCGCCTCATCCGCAACCTCAGCGGCCACATTGGGATCATGCGTGGTCAGCATTACGGTGACCTCCTGTTCTACCAGTCGGTTGATTGTCTCCATGACCCGGTGTTTGTTGGCCAGATCGAGATGAGCGGTAGGCTCATCCATGAGCAGAATACGAGGCTCCTGCACGATGGCGCGTGCTATCGTGGCCAGCTGGCGCTCGCCGCCGCTCAACGAGGTGATTGGGCGGTTCTTGAATCCCTCCAGGCCAACGGCGGCTATTGCAGCCTGGGCGATCCGCCGGTCTCCCCCCCCTGGGCTCCCCAGCAGGCCAAGGTATGGCGCTCGTCCCAGAAGCAGGTATTGCAAAACGGTCAACCCGAGGGGATAGGTCTCATTCTGGGGCACAAGACCGATCACCCGGCTCATCTTACACCTTGGTGTCACGGCGGGATCGCAGCCGTCGATCTGTATGCTCCCCTGCTGCGGCTTGAGCCAACCGAGCAATAGCAACAGAAGCGTTGTCTTTCCGGAGCCGTTTGGTCCCAGAAGGGCGGTGATTCGGCTTTTGGGGATGGTCATTGTCAGGGATTGCAACGAGAAATGGTTGCTTTTCGGATAATGAAAGCCAATCCCCTGCAGGATAATGATGGATTGATTGATCATTGTTTCACCCTCAACTCGTTTCGAAAGAACATCGTGATAAACACCAGCGATCCGATTAGCGATGTGACTATCCCCAGTGGAATCTCGCCAGCGTAGAGGGTACGCGCTATATTGTCACAGATCAGGGCCAGTGTTCCCCCAAGCAGCATCGAGGCGGGGAGCACACGCCCAACATCTGGTCCGACGATGCGCCTGGTCATATGGGGGACGATGAGTCCAATCCAGCCAACGATTCCCGCGACCGCTACCACTACCGCCGTTCCCACAACCGCTGCGCACAACGCCACCGCACGCTCTCTAAATGGGGATACCCCGAGCGAGAACGCCGTATCATCACGCAATGCAAGCAAATTCAACCGCCATCGCAGGAAGTAAAGCACGATCAAGCTCGTTGCTGCCAGCGGTAGAACGTAGAAGAATTCGCGCCAGGTAACGCCCCACAGCCCCCCCATTAACCAGAAGACGATGCTTGGCAGCTCCTCCAGCGGATCGGCAGCGTATTTCAGCACACCGATCCCAGAGGAGAATATCGCAGAGCTTATTATACCCGCCAATACAAGCCTAAGGACCCAATCGCCGTAGCGGATGTTCCACGCCAGCAGATACGCAAACACCAACGCCAGCAGGGCAAATACAGTCGCAGAAAGCTCGATCGCGATCACTGAAGCGCTGAAGAAGATGATACTGAGGGCGGCCCCGAAGGCCGCCCCCTGAGACACACCGAGGAAACCCGCACAGACAAGTGGATTTCGAAATACCGTCTGCATCACCGTACCGGCAGCGGAGAGGGACATCCCCATCAAGAACGCTGTCATGATACGGGGAAGACGCAGGTATAGGACCAAGCGGCGGCCCAGTTCATCATGCCACAGAGAGGAGGGCGACATCCAATACGGGGCCGGATAACGACCGATAAAGATAGAGCCCACAAGCACAATTACCCCCAATATCGCAAGCAGGATAAACGGTCGCGCACGCTTAACCGCCGAGGCCCCATCCTGTGGTGTTCCATTCATGAGTGTGGTATATACCTAGTCTATATCGCCGCTCAGCTGTGGCAGGATTATCTCCTCCACCTCTGCCTCGTCCATGCGGTACATCTGCCCGTAGAAATCATAGATCTCCTGACGGATATCTACATCGGAGAGCAACCCCGGATGGATCGTCTTCGCGCACCAGGTAAGCCCCAGAATCCAGCGAGGGTCAGGGACGTCCCAACCGAAAAAGTCGGCAGGGAATGCGTACAGTTCGTCGTTTTGCACCGCTGAGAGTGCCTGCCAATTGGGATTAGAGCGGATGTGTTCCATGACTGGATCAGGATCGGAGCGGAATACCACGACAAAGATCTTGTCTGGATCCCATGCAGCGATCTGTTCGAAGTTCACGACCTGCCAGCCTGTCCCGGAAGCCTCAAACCACACCGGATCCCCCCCTGCGGTCTTAACCTGGATGGTCTGCATCCATTCGGTGGGGGGAACGGAGAACGCCCCCTCTCCTCCTCTTTCGATGTATTGAATGACAAGGACGCTCGGGCGCTCCTCCGCAGAAAGCGTATCAACGCGGGCGCTGATTTTGTCCAGCCGTTGTTTGTAGAAAGCGATGATCTCATCAGTGCGTGTGGGACTGTCAAATAACTGACCGATGGTCTTTATGTCGGCAAAGAACTGCTCCGGGGTCTCCAGATGCACATAGACGACCGGCAACCCAATAAGCTCCAGCGAATCACCGAGCTCTCTCATGTACGATTTGAGCACCACTGCGTCCGGCTGAAGTGGGGCAATCTGCTCTGGCCCGGCATTCGTCTCCAGATGTGGAAGCTCGCTGAACCCGGGCACGATCTGCGCAAGGAAATCGCTCACCGAGCCACGTCGTACCTCCATCGCCACCACGCGATCAACGGCCTCCGGGAACAGATAGAGGGGATGGCCTACCATCCATGAACCCTTCCCAGCTACGACGATGCGTTCAGGCAATACATCGAAGGCAATAACTCTCCCCAGGGCATCTGTGAACTCCACGACGGGGTCAGCAACCCCGATCGTGACAAAAAGTAAAACAGCAACAGCAAATAGAAAAGTGATCTTCTTCATTGTGAGTCTACCTCCCGATGGAATTTTTAAAATAGTAGACAGAGGACAGATAGCTGAAATTCCTCAAGACAAACCATCACCCCCTTTTTCTTTTATCCGTGTGAAGGAGGGGTTGATAGGAGTGCCATAGGGAGGAACTCACATCGACCCAGAGCTCCTTTCCAAACACGGGAGGCGTCTTCGTTTCCGGATACGCCCTATCGCCCATCCCCCATAGGGTCTCCCTTAGGGACAATGGGTCGGAGATCGGTCTCATTTTCCGGAGAGATAATACACGTTTAAGTTTGAATCTGCAACCTAAGTTCAGTTTTGGCCTGGTCCTATGTGGTATCTGTCTAGCTTTCCGGTACGTTACTGATCACGAATCCTTCCGGATTATTTCACCGCCTCCTCTCTACTCGGCGGTAAATTCTTTTCGGCGTGCTCGGCGGTAAATGTTTCTTTTTTATAGGAAAAGAGATTTCTGCAAGGGGTTCACTGGTGATTTTCCCATAACCTTGGAGGCTAGGCATATACCCTATATTATCCAGCTGAGGATCCCGCGGACTAATACCCCAGTTGTGAGGGCGATTGCCGTGGTGCCACCCAGCACATAGGCAGCCCGACGTAGGCCGAGCTCCCGCCACAGGGCGGCGATCGTGGCCACACACGGCACATAGAACAACACAAAGACCGAGAATATAACCATTTGAGCTTGAGATAGTGCGGCCGACAATTGGGCGGTGCCGAAGGCCTGTGACAGCATTATCAGTGAGAGTTCCTTGCGTAGCACCCCGAATACCAGTGGTACCCCGGTCTGGGCTGGAAGGCCGAGGGGCCAGGTCAAAAAGCGAACCCCGAGGTTCAACTGGTCTGTCCACCCCAACGCCTCGATGAGGGCGAACAGGGCACTGGTTATCACCAGCAGTGGCCATGCCACAACGATAAACTCACGCAACCTAAGCCAGATCTTTCCGAGCAAAGTACGTATGGTCGGCTGGCGGTAGGGGGGGATCTCCATGATCAGCCCCGGCCCCGTACCAGGCAGGATCCGCTTGAGTAACCATCCGACGATGGCGACCACCACGATATTTATCAGGTAGAGGCCCATTGCAGCTGCGGGGCCCACATATCTCCCCACCAGACCGAACACCACGATGGCACGCCCGGCGCAGGGCACCATCACTGCCAGGGCAGAGGTGACCAGGCGATCTCGCTCATCCTCAAGGATGCGAGTGGCGAGAACAGCGGGGACAGAACAGCCGTAGCCCAGCAGGAATGGAATGACACTCTTTCCGTGTAGTCCCACCCGGTGCATGATGGTGTCCATGAGGTACCCAACGCGGGGGAGGTATCCCACATCCTCGAGCAGGGCAAGGAAGAACAAAAACGGGACGAGATAAGGCAGAACGATCCCCACCCCGGCCCAGAGCCCTTGAAAGGCGCCTGTGAGGATGTCACCGGCAATGTCGGGGATGACCCCCGACAGGGCATCGGTTGCGTCCATAAGCGGAGGGAGAAAGATCCCCTCGAGGAACCCTCCCACCTTGTACACTCCAAAAAAGAGAAGGAATAGAATCAGGGCGAGGATGGGATAGGCGAGGAACCGATGCATAAGAAGGCCGTCCAGGCATTCTCGCCAACCTATCCGGGCGTGACCGACCTGGGCTACATTTTCAAACAGGGTCATGGCCAGGGCATGGCGTTCTGCGGAGAGGACGAGGGCCGAATCCTCCCCACGGGCCGCGGCCAGCCTATTTTGTATGGCCTTGCCGGCTTCAGGGTCGACCCCAGCTATCGGGTCACCGGAGAGAAGGCGGATCGCCGCGTAGCGAGATTGCAGCTCCTCTGGTTGGATAAGCCTTACAAGTTCTGCCAGGGCCTCTTCCACATCGGCCGAATAATGTATTTGCCGTGCAGCCCTGGCGGCAGGGAGGAGGGCAAGGAGTCGTTTTAATCCCACACCACGGGCGGCAACGCTGGCCACCACAGGTACCCCCAGCCGGGCGGATAACCTGTCAACGTCTATCTCTATTCCTTTGTGTTCAGCCTCGTCCATCATGTTCAGGCATACGACAAGTGGCAACCCGAGTTCTATGAGTTCAAGGGTTAGCTCAAGCGAGCGGCTCAAAAGGGATGCATCCACGATGTTTATCACGGCATCCACCCCACCAGAAAGGAGGAAGTCCCGTGTCACCTGCTCCGCACGGTCATCGGATATGAGGGAGTATGTCCCAGGGAGGTCGACTATCTCTACGGTACGACCGGCCACCAGTGCTTTTCCCTTAAGGACATCCACGGTTGTTCCAGGGAAGTTTGAGGCCACCGCTCGGTAGCCGGCCAGGAAATTGAACACGGTCGACTTGCCGGAGTTAGGTTGCCCGACCAGTGCGATCCGCTGTAGGCTCATGGCAGGAGTTGGAGTACAATCCGACGAGCGATACCTCGACCCAGAGCCACTTGTGCCCCGTTCACCTCCACAAGAAGAGGCCCGCGCCACGCACCATGGGTCACGGCACGGACCATTGCCCCCTGGCGAAGGCCCAGACGACCAAGGCGCAGGCACAGCCCACGCCCTCCTCGTATGCTGACAACCCTTCCCGATCTTCCTGGCGGAAGGGCGTCCAAACTCACTCTGGGGAAATTGTATTCCATATCGCGAATGAATGATATCCCAAATGCGGCGTTAAGCAAGTTGGGCATCCATTTTCTTGCCTCTTGAGAGGCTGTTGCACAAACCCCCTTTACTTTAGAAACAGAAGCTTTCACCGTTCGGGGGGTGTAGTAAATCCTAAATGAGCTACTACACCCCCCGAGGCGGTAGGGTGGTGAAGCTGGGGTAGGCCTGAGATTAAGTGACGGAAGGTCTCATGAAACGGGTTGTCTTGTGGACATCAACTGTCTATCTGACGGCGGTTGGAATGACAGCGGCGGGAAAAACGTGAGTGAAATACGGCGGTGAATGAGTTAAAATCTGGAATAAATAAAGGAGAATTTTTATGCACGTTGAGCTACTCGCCATCACAGATAATCCGGAAAAACAAATCGCTCACGCAGCCCGGGTCAGCCCGGGCTCGGAGTATAAGTCATCACCGGAGAATGACAAAAGACTTGTGCGAAAACTGGTTGAGTGGGGCCATCACTCGACCCTCGAGTTCGCCAGCGCCACATTCCTCATTAGTGGGATCTCCCGTGCCTGTGCAAATCAACTAACTCGGCATCGGCTTGCAAGCTTTCTTCAGGAGAGCATGCGCTACCGGAAGGTGGACGACCGGGATATTGTTATCCCGCCTAAAATTGCTGCCCAGCCTGCTGCGGCAAAAAAATTTGAAGGATGTTTCAAGGAGTCCCAGCGTGTATATAAGGAACTGTTGGAGATGGGGATTCCAAAAGAGGATGCGCGATTTGTTCTTCCCCTGGGCACCCAGACGAGGTTGGTTGTCTCTGCAAACTTCAGGGAGTGGCGTCACATAATAAATATACGGGCTCATCCTGCAGCACAGTGGGAGATACAGGAGTTGTCACGGCAGATCCATCGTATTCTCAAGGAGCACGCCCCCAGTGTCTTTTTTGACCTTGGGGGTGAATAAGCATGAGCTTCAGCCTCCTCTCGGACTCTGAGATTATCGCCCTATGTAGTGGAGACAATACGATGATTACCCCATTTGAGTCGCGACAGGCCGGAAGACCGACTTATGGTCTTTCAAGCTTTGGCTATGACATCCGGCTGGGGGAGCGATTCCTGGTCCCATTGGGAGGGGTTAATGCGATCCTCGACCCGGTCAGTTTTCCTCACGAACACTTCCGTGCCATCAAGTTCAGTAATACGTTTGAGCTCGCCCCAAATTCTCAGGTCCTTGCCGAGTCGATGGAGGTTTTCGATATGCCCGAGGACGTGTTGGGGATGTGTTGGGGAAAGAGTTCTTATGCCCGCTGTGGTCTCCTGGTGAACGTGACCCCACTGGAGCCGGGCTGGCGGGGAAAACTCACCCTGGAGCTGGCGAATCTCTCACCGCTGCCCATTCGTCTCCATGTTCATCAGGGCATCGCCCAGATAGCATTTTCCCGCGGGAACCGGCCGCAAAGAACCTATAGCGAAAAAGAAGCCGGCGGGGTCTATCAAAATCAGCCCGGAGTTACCCCGCCTCAGTAAGGTGAATACCCTGCGAGGGCCTGAATCAGTCCCCTGACATCTTTATCTTCTTTGAGCGGATTTGCATTGCGAAACCTCGTTTGACGGGTAAAAACCTATTTATCTGCCTGACATTTTAACAATGCTCGAGGAAAATAAGATTGGTCTATTAAAACATAGTAATATGTGATCAGTGATGAGTGATGATTGAAGAAAAATCGGATTAAGGAATATGGGTTAAGGAAGTTGAGGGCAATTTTTAAAAAAGAGGGGATATATGGCAGCAATAGCAGGAATTATAGGAGATAAAGTTAGTCCAGAACAGATTGGAAGCATGTTAAACGTACTTCGCCACCGCGGTCCCGATCACTCCACAATCAGGGATTTGCCCTATGGGGCAATCGGTTGTGCCACGTTTGACACCGCATATCCGACGCCCGCTGCGTTCAGCGGCGAGAGGGAACCATACATCCTACTGGATGGGGATATATACAACCCCCGGGCCGGTGAAATTAGCGATGCAGCTCTGGTAAGAGAACTTTATCTGGAGCATGGCAAGTCGTGTTTTGAACGATTGGACGGGGCCTATTCTTGCGCAATTATCCGCCGGGATGAGGTCATTCTTATTCGAGATCATATAGGGGCCCGGCCCCTAATCTATGGCACACAAGGCGACAGGATGCTATTCGCCTCCGAAGCAAAGGCACTGGCAAAACATGTATCCGCAGTCCAGGAATTAGAACCCGGACATTACTATTCCTCCAAGGAAGGACTTCAAACCTTCGCTGGCCATACCCCGGCCGTCCCTGAGGCCCAATCCCCAGAGGAAACGGCTAAGGTCCTCCGCGAACTGATCGTAGAGGCTGTCAGGAAACGGATGGCAGATGGCACGGTAGAGGGCGTCGCATTGAGTGGAGGGCTGGACAGTTCCATCATCGCGGCTGTGGCCAAAGAATTCAATTCGAAATTGAAGCTCTTCAGCTCCACTATCGAACGTTATCCCGGCAAAGACATTGGGAATGCAAAACTAATGGCACAGTATCTGGGGTTGGACCATCATATCTATCGAATAACGGATCGCGACATGGCTCGCATTATTCCACAGGCAATATGGTACCTGGAATCATTCGACGAGGATTGTATTTCTGGCTTCATCGCTAATTATTACACATCACGATTAATCTCCCGTTTTGCCAACTGCATTCTGGTGGGAGAGGGTGCCGATGAGCTGTTTGGTGGATATTTCCGGGAATTGGAAGAGGTCACTGACCCTGATCAAAAAGAGGCCGTGGCTCGTCGGTTGGTCGACATCGCCTACAATACAGCGCTGAGAAGGTTGGATCGAGGTTGGTTGGCGAACTCGGTCAACTACCGGGCCCCGTATTTAGATTCTGCTGTAGTGAGGTTCAGCCAAAAAATTCCCATGAGGCTAAAAATCAAAGCCGGCTCAGGCCAGCAGAGAGGGGTAGAAAAGTGGATCTTGCGGGAGGCCTTTCGGGACATCCTGCCCCCCGAGATTGCGAATCGTCCTAAACTCCGGTTCGCCAGAGGGGTTGGTGTAGACGAACTGATGGACGAGATTACCATGGACAAGGTTAGCGAGGAGGAACTCGCACAAACCACAAAAACCTCTCAAGGTATGACCTTCAGCTCCCCTAAGGAACTGTACTATTACAGATTGTTCAAGCGATGCTTCCCGCCGGCCTACGAAGACCTTGTGACCCGGTGGGATCCCTTCAAATCGTGAGGTTTTAGCTGTTTCAAATGGGTAACTTTACAGAAAGGCTGAAAAGACTCCCGCAGAGACGCAAAGGCGCGAAGAACAGCAAAAACTGCAAGAATGATGGAGATTAGCATTGGATACTCTTAGCGAGTTTGGCGGCTTGAGAGAGCGAAGCGAACGGGGGAGAGGAAGTCTTTCCTCCCTCAGAGATGTTAAAGTCGCTAAGAACAGGTTAAACATAGTAATGGGTGATGAGTGGGGTTTTCCGTGTTTTCCTGACCTTCTCAGAGGGGAATACTATTGATTTACGAAGGCAGGCCGGTTCCAATACCCAGTGACTGATTACCCATACCAAATAGAGAGAAACCAAAGACTTACTATATGCTATAAGATCAATCATCGCTCACGGGGTGTTTCCTTCCTTGACCGAGAAACGGCTTGTCAATGGTCTATTTCGTCGATATAATCCTTTTCATGGCTGGAATCGATGAATTACATGCGAAGATCGCACGCATCGAGACGGGCATTGAAAATAGATTACCGGAGCTCACCGACGAGCAGGCGATAGAGGCGTTCCGAATTGAGTTTTTGGGACGCAAGGGACGTATCCCTCAACTGTTCAAGACCATTCCCCAGCTCGAGGAGGACAGGCGAGCTCAGGCGGGAAGACTGCTAAATCAGCTAAAGGATAAAGCGACTAAGACCTTAATCGCTAAGGGTGAAGGCCTCCAGCAGGCAAGGCTTAAGAAGAGGTTGCAACAGGAGAAATTTGACCTCACCCTTCCCGGTCGCTATCACCGTTATGGCCACTTGCATCTGCTCACTCGGGTCCAACAAGAGATCGAATCTATATTCCTTCACATGGGATTCGATGTTGCCACCGGGCCGGAGATCGAGACCGACTACTACAATTTTGAGGCGCTGAATATTCCGGAGCATCACCCTGCACGCGATGAATGGGACTCATTCTATCTTGACGATACACGGCTTCTTCGTACCCATACCTCACCTGTGCAGATCCGGGTGATGAAGGAGTCCCCCCCGCCGGTGCGGATCATCTGTCCAGGGCGCTGCTATCGCCGTGATACACAGGATGCCACACACTCCCCCGTCTTTTACCAGGTGGAGTTGTTATGGGTCGAGGAGGGTTTGTCGCTTGCCAACCTGAAGTACGTGATCGAACTGTTCGTACACCGATTCTTTGGCCCCGGATACGAGATGCGCCTATCAGGCGATTTCTTCCCGTTCACTGAGCCCTCCGTCCAGGTGCACATTCGCCCCGCCAAATCCGCAGAATGGCTTGAGATCATGGGGGCAGGGATGGTCGATCCAGCTGTATTGACAGAGGTCGGCTACGATCCTGAAAAGGTGAACGGTTTTGCCTTCGGTCTGGGAATCGAACGCATGGCCATGCTACGTTACGGAATCCCAGACATCCGAATCTTCCTACAGAACGATCTGCGGTTCATCGAGCAGTTCTAGCGCAATAGGCTATATTCCTCCAGATTCTCGCTCAGTA
>JAYEMK010000005.1:0-3305 GCA_034718095.1 Candidatus Bipolaricaulota bacterium
CCCCTCCCCCTCCTCCAAGGATCCCCCCTCCAATGACCGCTTCATCTACCCAATTTTTATCAATCTTTGGCATTTTTCCGACCTTTCTTGTTTAGCATTAAATTGTATGCTATCGATCCAGTGGCCAAGACAGGATCTACAACAGGTATACCTAATGTTTCTCCAATTTCAGGGGCTACATTAATTGTTGAGAAGCCCGTGCAAGCGAGAGCGATCACGTTGCTTCCCTGCCTCTTCAGGGCCCTTGCGGCATTTAAGGTGTGAGCGACTATATCATTCTCTTTCAAGTCAAGAGTGGTCTCTACTCCCTCTATCTTTGCCCAGGTCAGATGATGCTCCCCTAAGCCTTTTCTGACTGGATCAGGAACATCATCCGTGATTGTGATCACGCCAACAGAGCTTCCCAATGTCCGCGCTACGGCTGCTAGGCCCTCTCCAGCCCCTACAATGGGAATATGGAGCTCGTTCTTTAACTCCTTAACCCCTGGGTCTGCTGCACAGCTGACGATTATAGCCTCTACCTTTCCTTCTAGCTCCTTGGCCAACTTAATGATCTTAGGCTTGGCGACCTCCTCTGATTCCTTATCGTAAATCCCATAAGGTTGATCTTTGATGCATTGGGATTTGACTCGAAGGCCTGGGAATGCGTTCTCAATTAGAACTCCGTGTGCATCAATGGCTTCCATATTTTCTACTGTTAAGACCCTTATAAGTCCTATGTTCATTGCTTGACCACCCTGCCCTGACTAATTTTCATACACACTCATTTGTTCCGTGATTTTCCTTGTCGCATTTAGAACTAGTCGGATCGTTTCTTCTTTTCTTAGCCCTTCAAGCCTATGAATCGGAGCTCCAACTAAATGATAACTAATAATCGAATAATAATATTATACCTCAACATTCTTTCCCTGTCGAGGTGACAAATTGCCTCACCAAAAATGTACACGAAACCGCATAGTTACCTCATCTGAGGAATATACTTGAAGCAGGGAAGGGATCGAAAACCATGCTGGTCTTCCATCTGTGGCAGTGGGTAGGGCCCAAGGGATTAAGAGTCGGAATAAGTGATTGCAGTGCTCCTTTCTGAAAACAATGAGGAAATCATTAGAGGCAATAGGCTAATGTGTTGTAGTTTGTAAGCTTAAATGAGGAATTAGCGGAATGCTAGGGAGCTTAAGGGAGTTTGCTCGGGTAAGGAGACAGGTGTTCAAGTTAAATGAGAGAACAGGGTGTTAGTTTCTTATCGGGCCTCTCACAAACTGGGACCTGTTTTTTGCATTCTCAAGGGCTTTTGCGTATAATTTTGGTAGGTGGTGAAATGGTTTACGAAGCCGAGCAGATTAAGGTTCTTGAGGACCTGGAGGCGGTGCGGACCCGTCCTGGTATGTATATAGGAAGTACTGGACAGGCCGGGTTGATGCACCTCATCGAGGAGGTCGTAGACAACAGTATCGATGAGGCCCTGTCCGGGTACTGCAGCGAGATCAAGGTCACTGTACATAAGGATAAGCGCGTCACTGTAACTGACAACGGCCGCGGGATGCCGGTGGGGATTCATCGTGAGGCTGGAATCAACGCGGTGGAGCTTGTCATGACCACCCTACATGCAGGTGGGAAATTTGATCAGAAAAGCTACCACGTTAGCGGTGGTCTCCATGGGGTGGGGATCTCCGTGGTCAATGCCCTGTCGGAGCAGCTGCGGGTAGAGGTCTACAGGAACGGCAAAGTCTTTGCACAGGAGTTCTCTCGTGGGGCCAAGCTCACTGAGCTTGAGGTGGTAGGCAAAACCAACAAGAAAGGGACCAAGGTCACTTTTCTCCCCGATTCTGAGATCTTTAAGGAGATCAGCTACAGCTTCTCTAAGCTCTCCCGTAGGTTGAAGGAACTCTCATATTTAAACGGTGGATTGTTAATCGTTCTGGAGAATGAGGCAGCGGAGGTGTCCCGCCGTTTCCAGGCCAAGGGAGGTATAGTCTCTTTTGTCAAGGAGCTTGCCGCGAGCAAGGAGGCACTTCATCCAAAGCCGATCTACATCACGGGAAAGGAAGCAGGGGTGGAGGTAGAGATTGCGATGCAGTTCACTGAGAACTATGACGAGTCGATCTTCGCCTTTGCCAATAACATAAACACGGTCGATGGGGGGACACATCTCACCGCGTTTAAGAGCTCCATGACCAAATTGCTGAATGAGTATGGTCGTGATAAAAAGATCCTTCGCAACAAGGATCCAAATCTTCCTGGGGGGGATATTCGCGAGGGGCTGGTCGCGATCATCAGCGTAAAGATCCCCAACCCGGAATTCGAGGGGCAGACAAAGACAAAGCTGGGAAATCAGGAAGTGGGAACGATCGTAGCGGGAATCGTCCAGGAAAAGCTTGGGCTTTACCTGGGTAAGCATCCCAGGATTGCTCGTACGGTGATCGAAAAGTCCATCTCTGCAGCGCGTGCGCGTAAGGCAGCTGCCAAGGCGAGAAAGATGGCGCGCAGAAAGGGCCCGCTTTCTGCCAGTACCCTGCCCGGCAAACTTGCCGACTGCTCCAACTCCGATCCCGCCCGGAGTGAACTTTACATCGTGGAGGGGGACAGCGCTGGAGGTTGTTTTTGTGGAGAGACAAAGCTGACACTCGCTGATGGTCGTCGTCTGAATTTCACAGAGATCATAGAGGAACAAAAGCAGGGGGTCGAGCACTTCTGCTACACGATCAGGCGAGACGGCAAGATTGGTCTGGAGAAGATCACCGATCCGCGGCTTACCAGAAAGAATGCGGAGGTCGTGAAAGTCATTCTAGACAATGGAGAGGAGCTCACATGTACCCCTGATCATCAGTTCATGCTGAGAGATGGAAGCTACAAACAAGCGAAAGATCTCATACCTTCCGATTCCTTAATGCCCCTGCACACCAAGCTCTCGGACATGAGCGAGCCAGGTATAACAATACAAGACTATGAGATGGTCTGGGATCCAAAATCCGAGTCCTGGCTTTTCACTCATGTCCTGGCGGATTGGTACAATCTGTGGAAGGGGTTCTACGGCAAGAACACGGGAACTCATTGTCACCATATTGATTTCAACAAACACAACAATAATCCTACGAACATAATCCGCCTGGATGCGGATAAACATCTAGCACTTCATCGGGAGCATGTTGAAAAGACATTGCATAGACCAGAAACGATAGAGCAGTGGCAAGATCCAGGGTATCACCGTCACCATAGTGCCCGGATAAGGCAGTGGTGGCAAGAGCACCCTGAACATGGTGAAAAGCTGGCTACAGCCGCCCGGCGGACCTGGGCCGATTTTGGAA
>JAYEMK010000005.1:3405-15635 GCA_034718095.1 Candidatus Bipolaricaulota bacterium
GAGCAGTGGCAAGATCCAGGGTATCACCGTCACCATAGTGCCCGGATAAGGCAGTGGTGGCAAGAGCACCCTGAACATGGTGAAAAGCTGGCTACAGCCGCCCGGCGGACCTGGGCCGATTTTGGAAAGCGGAGCAGGATTCTGAGAGCTCTCAGCGAATGGCGGGACTCGACCCCGCCAGAGAAAAAGGGGCACCTCATCTGCGAGGGACACAGACTCAAGGCGCTCCAACTTCTGAACGCAGTGCTGGAGGCAGCGGATGTACGTGAGGCGTATGAGCGACTGCGACTGGAAGAAGCCCCGACCGCCCTCCGCTATGAACGTCTTTTGCAAGAGCACTTCCAAGGAGATGAGCAATGGATGCACGAAGCGGCGGCTAACCTAAACTGCAAGGTCGTAGCCGTCCATCGGCTTGCCGAACGCAGAGATGTCTACGATATCACTGTGGAGCACTCTCACAACTTTGCCCTCGCCGCCGGTGTGTTCGTCCACAATAGTGCAAAACAAGGTCGCGATAGGCGTTTTCAGGCTATTTTGCCTCTCCGTGGGAAGGTGTTGAACGTGGAGAAGGCGCGGTTGACCAAGCTGTTGGAAAACAAGGAACTAAGATCGATCATCACTGCGCTGGGTACAGGGATCCGCGAGGGGTTCGATCTGGAAAAGCTTCGTTACCACAAGCTGATCATCATGGCTGATGCCGATATCGATGGCGCCCATATCCGTACCCTGCTTCTGACCTTTTTCTACCGCTACCTGCGGGCGTTGATCGAGGCTGGCCATGTGTACATCGCAAAACCCCCACTCTATCAATTGAAGGTGGGAAAGAAGATAGTCTATCTTTATGATGAGGAAGGGCTGGCGCGCTTTCGCGCCGAGCACGACGGCAAGTTCTCTTTTAAACGATTCAAGGGGCTGGGGGAGATGAACCCACATGAGCTATGGGATACGACGATGAATCCAGAAAATCGCATCCTGAAAATGGTGGAGATCCGCGAGGCATTAGAGGCGGACGAGATCTTCTCCACCTTGATGGGAAGCAATGTCGCCATGCGTCGTGACTTTATCAGAGAGAACAGCGATAAGACAACCACCCTCGATATCTAGCCAGGCTGGCAGGGATAACTACTACCGTGCTCTATTTCGTTGTGTCACTGGTGGGACTTACATTGGTATGGATGGGGTGGAATCTGAGCCTTGATGCAGCGTGGCAGCCGACCGATAGGATAACAATCCGCCGGATCCTCTCTCTTGCCATGGTCAAACAGGGTGATCTGGTGGTTGACCTGGGCTGCGGCGATGGCAGGATCGTAGTCTCAGCGGCACGGGAGTTCGCGGCCCGCGCCGTCGGGGTAGAGATTGACCCCGTGCGCGCCCTTTTGGGAAAAATCTGGATAGGATTGCTGGGACTGTCTGGTAGGGCGCAGGTTAACTGGGGAAACATGTACAAGCTTGACCTGGGCAGGGCTGACGTGGTAATCCTATTCCTGTCGGCGAAGGCTAATCGCAGGCTTAAACACCGGCTTGAGGGTCAGCTTAGGCAGGGGGCACGCATAGTGTCTTACTATCACCCCATGCCTGATTGGACCCCTGATCAGATCGGAAGTTCCAGGGATGGCCATCCGCTTTATCTGTACCTGATCAAAAGGGGGAATTGTGCACCGGCTGGCTGAGCTCGCGGCGGTACTGGGAAAGAATGCCGCCCCAGGATGGGAAAACATCATCCTAACGGGGATCAGTGAGGATTCACGACAGGTCCGTCCCGGATATCTATTCGTTGCCATCGGGGGCTACAAGGATGATGGGCACCGTTACATCGGAGACGCGATCGCCAATGGCGCTGTTGCCATTGTTGGCGAACAGGAGCTGGTACCAAATTGTCCCTACATAAGGGTGGAGAATACCCGCCTGGCGCTTGCGGAACTCTCGAGCGCCTTCTTCGATCATCCCACCCGCAGGCTGTTCACGGTGGGGGTCACGGGGACCAATGGGAAGACGACCGTCTGTCATCTGATTGCCCAGCTATTGGGAGTCCGATCTCGTGCGCTTGTGAGCACGGTGGAGAATGAGAGGCGAGGGCTTCATGCTGTGACTACACCGGCGAGCCCCCTCATTCAACGGATCGCCGCTTCTGCGGTGGCCGAAGGGGATAAGAGCATGGTCATCGAGGTTTCATCGATTGCCCTTTCCCTTCATCGGACCTGCGGGGTTGATTTCGATGCGGCTGTGTTCACGAACTTCACCCACGATCATCTCGATCTTCATGGGAAAAAAGAGGATTATCTGCAGGCGAAACTCCTGTTATTCAGGCGATTGAAGTCGACGGCGCTTGCGGTGGTAAATCTCGATGATCCAGTCGCTGAGTCGGTGATCCGGGTGACTCCCGCTACCGTGATGACCTATGGGATTAACCAGCCGGCCCGGTTGCGGGCGGCCTCTGTCCGCTACCGGCGTTGGGGCAGTGAATTTACCCTTGCCCATGGGGGGGAGAGAGTTTTGGCGAAATTGCCGCTGCCAGGGGGGCACAACGTGTACAATGCACTCGCCGCTACCGCTTTGGCCCTCAACCACGGCTTGACTTTATCTCAAATAGCAGAGCGGCTTGCGGTGGCCACCGCGGTGGCTGGGCGATATCAATCCTATCGGATGAAAAATGGGGCGACCGTTATCGTGGATTTTGCCCATAGTCCGGACGCATTGAAGAACATGCTTGACTCCCTGCGCCCGTTCTATCGGCGGGTGATCTGCGTGTTCGGTTGCGGTGGTGAGAGCGATACCGAGAAACGGCCGTTGATGGGGGAGATAAGCGGGATGCTGGCCGATTTTACCATCATCACCACCGACAATCCGAAGTCGGAACCTGTGGAGGGGACCATCGCGGAGATCGAGGCGGGCATTCGGGAGACCGGCGCCAGATACATTCGGATCGTGGATAGAGAGGAGGCCATCCATTATGCCATCGATTCGGCCAGGTCCGGGGACGTCGTACTCATTGCCGGAAAGGGGCACGAGACCTACCAGATCATCGGGGATGAGTTTGTCCCCTACAGTGACACAGCCGTACTCAACACATTGCTAAACGGCCTTGATGGCGGCTAAAATGCGGTCTGCTACCTGCTGGACCGTTCCTTCAGCCGCTATCTCCACTGTGCCTGGTGGTAGGGTCTGCGACCCGTGCTGTATGCGGTCTTTTCTGTCCACGGCCGCTAATCTCTCCGTACGTGTGGCCTCTGAGGTGGATAGGTACAGAATGGCATCAAAGGAAGAGCGATCTACGTAGGCTGAGGTGCCCAGCAGTGCCCCTTCGATGAGGAGGATCTTCGTCCCACGGCTCTTTTGCTCACTGATGATACGTTTCAGTTGTTCGTTGACCGCCGGGTGGACGATGGAATTGAGGTCTCTTAGTGCGATCCGGTCGGAGAATACGATCCGCCCGAGCCGGGCACGATCGATCCTCCCATCGGGGGCCAGAATACCTGTGCCAAAGCGAGCGACCAGTCGCCAGTACGTGGGGCTACGCGGCTGATATGTTCGCCAGGCAATCCTGTCCAGATCGATCCAGCTGATCCCCTCCCTTTGAGAGAGCCGCTTTGCCGCCGCGCTCTTTCCACTACCTGCGGGGCCGCAAAGACCTATTATGTACAATGTTTCACCCACACGCCCTGCGTAATTTCTCAACATAATGGCAGGGAAGTTTTATGCTGCCCAGGGTTTCCTTTACCGAACCTGGTCCGTGGTCGTCCGATCCCCCGCTTAACAGAAAACCTGCTTGCTTCGCAAGCTCCCTTAGGTGTTCAGGCGTGATGCTCAGCCTCCCAGCGGCTTTTGTGTAAGGGTAGAAGGCCTCTATTCCGTCCACCCCAGCGCCCCGGACATCTATTAGGAAAGATTCCCAGTCTTCAACGTGCATGAAGCAAGGATGGGGAATGGAGGTTATCCCACCCGCATTGTGGATTGCAGCGGAGGCGGTGCGAAAATCTGGTCTTTTGAGAGGGACGTAACATGTCCCCCCTTCACCGATATGTCGGTCGAAGGCCTCCCGCAGCGAGGATACCGCCAGTTTGTCGACCAGAAGCTGGGCCAGGTGGGGTCGACCGAGGCTTCCCTTTGCCAGTTCGCGCACCTCATCCATTTCTATATCTATGTTCAGGTCCTCCCGGCAGCGCTTGACCATCTCTTTCATTCGCGTTTCGCGTGCGCGTTTCATAAATTGGAACAGGTCATTTATCGCCTGTTTCCCCGGATCGATGAAGTAGCCGAGGAGTTCGCCCCGAATCCCGTCGAAATCGACCTTGAGCTCCACCCCGGTGATCACCTCAAGTCCACCGATTCTTGTTGTGCGGTGGTTGAGTTGTGGTGAAATCGTATCGTGATCGGTGATGGCGATGCACGACAGCCCACATGCGGCAGCTCGCCCTACCAGTTCTGTAATCTCCTGCGTCCCGTCGGATGCTGTGGTATGAAGATGAAGATCGGCGTAACATTCGTCCATTTCTTCCTATGTGTTTCCCATTCAGAAGGGGTATAACCTGTTTACAACCGCCTCTGGCAGGGTTGGCTCCGCCTCTGGGGAGAGGATCTTTTCCACCTGTTTCCCAAGTTTTTCCAATAGAGGTTTACCCGGGGATTCCGGTTTTAGGGTCCCCCGCTCGATGTACAAAGGGGGCATGTAGAGTGCTTGCTTAAAGTTCTTTGCGGTGTGAGGGTGTTTGAGATAGATTGTCGGGCCCTTTCCCTTGATGCTTGCCCGGGCAACTGTATCGATCACTGATTGCGCGAGCCCCTCCTCCGTAAGTTCGAACGGCCTCAATATGTGGCGGGTGCGGGCGATCATCTCATCGTTCAATATGAGGAAACGTGCGTCGTACAGTGAGCCGTAGGCGAGGAAACCGACATCGTGTGCGATACTCGTTCCTCCTTGCAGGGCCAGCAGTATCGATTGGGCGGCCTCTTCACCCGCCTGTGCGTCCAGGTATTGCGCATCGGTACAGCCAGCCCCTCCCCAGGCGGGTAGCCCGTAGAATCTGGCCATGGCGGCATAAGCGGCGGTGGATGTTCCGACCTCCGGTGAACCATAGCAGACGATGGCCGAACGCATATCAGTCGCCCACGAGTTTGCCCCAAAGACAAAGCCGGCCCCGGGATATCTCAGTTGCAGTATGACCAGGGCAGCTAGAGACTCCGCTGTTCCCTGTGCAAGCGCGCCCTCCATAGTCACCGGCCCTCCCCCGCCCAGGTTGGGTGCGGTGACCCCCATTGTGGGGATTCCATGCTCGCCGCAGAACCAGATACGATCGACGATGTCGCTTTCGAATTTGAGCGGGGATTCCGGCTCTATGTAGGTAATGAAGAACGGTTTTTCCCTTAATTTTTTCTCCCCGCCGGCCACCAGCTTGGCCATTTCATAGGGGATCTCAATATCGGCCAGGCACGTTGATGTGATGATGATCGGCTTTGTGGAATGGATCATCATCTCGCGAAAGACAGAGGGGTATGTTTTGGCTGGCTCCACGTCGATAGGCAGCCCCATTGACATTACAAAGTCTAATTGTGGTAATGCCTCTACGACACGCACGTTGTCAATGACATCTTGTAGCACAGCACGGCGTACTTTTCCTGTACCCCGATCGACGATGTAGAGTGAATCAGACCCTGGCCCGAAATACGTGCGATTTTTGGCGAGCGTGAATTCCCGTTTACCTGTCTGATCGTACCACGGGACCTGGGCTGGGGCGATGGCGAGTGCATCCTCCACCATTGCAGGGGGGATCAACACCCGACCGTCCGCATCCTCTTTTGCCCCTCTCTTCAATAGAAGCTGGCGCGCGGCTGGATGGGGGAGATGGATCCCTGTATTTGACAACAGGGCAAGAGCGGTGTCATTAATTTTTTTGATTTGAGCCTCTGTAAGTAGATTCATTGGAGTAGATTCTTTCATCTATATCACCTCGATATACATAGACTCAAATGGCTGAAAGGGCCTCACTACGAGCCGCTGCGTCGCTTTTGAACAGCCCACGAAGCCCTGTGGTGACCATCCTCGTCCCCGGCTTTTTAACCCCGCGTAGCGTCATGCACAGATGCTCAGCCTCAATCCGCACCAGCACCCCATGTGGACGGAGAGTTTCCATGAATACGTCCGCCAGCTGCGAGGTCATCCGTTCCTGCAGTTGCGGTCGGCTGGAGGCGATCTCCACCGCCCGCGCCAGTTTGCTGGCCCCGACAATCCTTTTATCCTTGGGGATGTACACAACGGCCGCCTTGCCCACGAACGGGAGAAGATGGTGTTCACATACGGAGTGAAACGGAATATCCCGCATTGCCACCATCTCATCGTAATCGGCGTGGAAAAAGGTTGTCATCGCCTCGCGCGGGTGGCGCTCGATGTCACGGAAGAAATCCTCTATGAACATCGCAGCGATTCGTTTAGGGGTATTATGTAGGCCTTCCTGGTTTAGATCAAGCCCCAGCCCCTCCATCAACAGGCGAGCCCCATGTTCGACCTTTGTCCTGTCCAATATGCCTCCTGTCTTTACTCTCTGGTCTTTGCTAGAAGAGGCCAATTACCTGCCCGGCGGCATCGAGATCTATACCCATGAACGCGGGGACTGAGGGCAGTCCTGGCATGGTCCGCATCTCGCCGCACAGCGGATAGATGAACCCCGCCCCGACGCTGGCGCGCACCTCGCGGATGGGCAATGTAAATCCCTTAGGGGCACCTTTCAGGCTGGGGTCATGGGACAGAGAAAGGTGGGTTTTCGCCATACATATCGGGAGCTCCCCGAATCCCGAGGCCTCGTACGTGGCGATCTGTTTTTTGGCCTTGGGGGAAAAATCGACGTCGGAGGCCCCGTAGATCTCCCTGGCGATCGTCTTTACTTTCTCTTCGATTGGCTGGTCCAGGGGATAGAGGAACGCGAAGTCATCCGGTTCATCGCAGGCTGAAACCACGGCCTCGGCCAGTTCCGTCGCCCCGTCTCCCCCATTGGCCCAATGGTCGCTTATCACTGCTGCGAATGCCCTTGCGTCCTTCGCCTGCTGCTTAACCAGTTCGATCTCTGTTTTTGTGTCGTCGGAGAAGGTGTTGATGGCGACCACAACCGGGATCCCGAACTTCCGCGCGATCTCGATATTGGCCGTAAGGTTGGCGCATCCCTTTTGTAACAGATCGAGGTTTTCTTGTTTGTATGCGGGATCGAGTGGCTTGCCGGCGATCACCTTTGGCCCTCCGCCGTGCATCTTCAATGCGCGGATAGTCGCCACCAGGACAACTGTGTCTGGGACGAGTCCACTGTAACGGCACTTAATATTGAAGAATTTCTCCATCCCGATATCGGCACCGAACCCCGATTCCGTCACTACGTAGTCGGTCAGCTTCAGGGCGATGCGATCGGCGATGATGGAGCTGTTTCCGTGGGCGATGTTGGCAAACGGCCCCGCATGTACGAACGCCGGTTGACCTTCCAGGGTCTGCATCAGGTTAGGTTTCACCGTATCTTTCATCAATACTGCTGCTGCCCCTGCCACCCCAATGTCCTCCGTGGTTATCGGTTTCTCGTCCCAGCTGTAACCGATAACTATCTTTCCGATTCTGTTTCGCAGGTCCTTAAGATCCGTGGCCAGGGCGAGGATCGCCATCAGTTCAGAGGCGACGGTGATATCAAATCCAGCCTCACGGGGGAACCCATCCCATTTACCCCCCAGCCCGAGCGTGATGTTACGCAGGGCACGATCGTTGACATCGACGACCCGGTTCCAGGTGACTGAGTAGGGGTTGATATCCAGTTTTTTCAGTCCCTTTTTTTTCCATCCCGCTGCGGAGTAGTTCCGCTCGTGCATCATTCGGGCGTCGATGGCGGCGCCGATCAGATTATGAGCGGCGCCGATGGCATGGATGTCCCCGGTCAGGTGCAGGTTAAAGTCCTCCATCGGTACCACCTGAGAGTAACCACCCCCGGCCGCCCCGCCCTTTATTCCGAACGTAGGCCCCTGGGACGGCTGCCGGATACAGGTCATCGATTTTTTCCCCAGCTTTCCCAGTGCCTGGGTGAGGCCGATGTTCGTCGTCGTCTTACCCTCCCCGAGTGGGGTAGGGGTAATCGCGGTTACGTCGATGTACTTACCATTGGGTCTGTCTTTTAGCCGCTTCAGGATATCCAGCTTGACCTTGGCCTTCCACGCACCAAATGGTTCCAATTCCCCTTCGTTGATGCCCACTTCTTGGGCAATCTGGGTGATCGGTTTGAGTTTTGCCGCTTGCGCGATCTCTAAATCGGACGGTGTCTTTGTCCTCTCTACCATTTATTCCTCCCTCAAGTTAAAAAGTATGTGCCCTAAGTTATCCTCTCGCTAAGACCGGCCTTCTCTACAATTTGCGGCACGGCCTCCTCCCACTCGATCGCCATGATGTGGACCCCGTTGACCCCGGGGATCTCACGGACCTGTTGGATAACCTCTGTACAGATTTTGATCCCTTCCTGTTTCCTGTCGTCCTTTGGCGTTTTCTTCATCCGTTCCACGATCTCGTCAGGCACGTCCATCCCAGGCACCTTGGCAGCCATGTACCGCGCCGCCCCTAACGACTTGATGGGCGCCACCCCCGCAAGGATGTGCACCTTTTCGTGCAGTCCCATGTCGCGGACTCGGTTCATGTACTCTCGGAACTTGGGGACGTTGTAGACGATCTGGGTCTGGATAAAGTCGGCCCCTGCCGCTACCTTCTTTGCCAATCGATACGGACGAAACTCAAATGGCGCTGCAAAAGGATTGGCGGCCGCCCCGATGAACATGCGCGGCTCGACTTCGATTTCATCGCCGCTTTGCACCACCTTTTCATCCCGCATATCCTTCAGGATTTTGACAAACTGGATAGAATCTATGTCGTAAACCCCCTTGGCCTGGGGATGATTGCCGAATGACATGTGATCGCCGCTCAGGGCGAGGATGTTGTTTATCCCCAGTGCAGCAGCGCCGAGGACGTCCATCTGAAGCGCAATACGGTTTCTATCGCGACACGTCATCTGGACTACAGGCTCCAGTCCCTCCTCTTTCTGCAGGACACAGGCCGCCCACGACGCCATTCGTACCACCGCCGTCTGTCCATCGGTCACGTTAAACGCATCGGCATATCCATTCAGCAGTTTCGCCTTATTCCTGATTACCGCAGGATCGGCTGACTTTGGCGGTCCAAGCTCCGCTGTTACCGCAAACTCCCCGGATCCCAGGACCCTCTCCAGATTGCTGTTTGTCTTCATCGAGATCCTCCTATTCAACGATTAAATCCCTAGGGATTCTATTACCTTTTTTGTCCCTGCCAACTCTTCGTGCAGGTCAATTGGCTCTATCTGCCTTGTTCTGGGCCTGGTTTGCTTGCTCCAATCATGCGGAGCCAGTATCTCCAGGTACTTATCGGTCTGGCCAAGCTCCTCCAACCGGCGATAGATCTGAACCCATGCACATTCCCTCTCAGGATCTACCTCGCACGTGCCGTCTGGGCGCGTCCCCCCACATGGCCCATTCATCAGCCCCTTAGGGCACTGTACAAACGGGCAGATGCCAGCGGTTCTCCCAAGCTCGCATTCGCCACATCCCTGGCACTCCTCGCGGAATTCCGTAGGCCCGCCACTGGAGAACCCAAGAGCATTAGTGGCTGGATACATCGGCTTCACGATCCCCATATCTTGCTCCAGGTATTCTCGCATCGCCTGCATGCCATCGCCACAGCTTTGATTCAGTATGGCATCACATTTCTCTATTTCTTTCTGATGCTCCTTATAGAACATCGAGGCCATCGGAAGATAGCAGGCAAATACGCCAAAAGGCATCGCTATTTTGCCTACTATCTCCTTGCCCTCCTGGGTGAGTCGCTCCGCCATGGCATCGACGTCCCTTATCCCACCGGTATGGAAGATAGTCGAACATCCCCCGCAGCCCGCGAGGAGTATCTTCTTCTTGCCCTCGAGATAGTCCAAGATCTCCTTGAAGGGCTTCTGCTCTTGTAAATTCACAGCTCATCCTCCTTCCTCAACTGTTGCTTTCGCTGATTCCACAGTATTTCTAAGCAACATCGCCGTCGTCATCGGCCCCACCCCCCCTGGTACAGGGTTAATTAGCGAGGTGACTTTCCTTCCTCCTGCGAAATTAGTGTCTCCGAAACCATTTGTTCTTGTTCCAGAAGTTTCCGTATTGTTCTTGCTTTCAATCATCAGATCTGTACGTCTACTTCCATGAGGATATCCGGCACGTATCGTTCCCAGCCCATTGCCATCAGATGGACCCCTTGGCATAGTTCCCGTGTCTCTCGAATGATGCGGGCGGTGATCTTGATACAGGTGGCAATTTTATCTTCAGTATTGTTCATCTCGTCGATGATTGAGTCAGGGATCCTTACTCCTGCCACATTTTTGTTCATGTAGCGGGCCATCCCAGCTGACTTTAACAGCACTAGCCCGAGTAGCACCGGAACGCCTAGATCTTTTGCCCCTTCCATGAATCGCCTGAATAGTTCAGAATCGTACACTGCCTGGGTCTGGAAAAACTGTGCCCCCGCGGTTACCTTTCGGTGCATCTTTAACAGCTGAAGATCCATTGGTTCATAACCTGGTGTGACAACTGCCCCCAGGAGAAAATGCGGTTTCCCCTGCAGCTGATTTCCAACATGGTCGTATCCTTCCTTAAGTCTGTTTGCAGCCATGAGCAGGGAGACTGAATCTAGGTCAAACACCGGCTTGGCCTGTGGGTGATCCCCCAGAGTGATATAATCACCGGTGAGACAGAGGACGTTCTCGATGCCCAGCGCGGCTGCGCTCAACAGGTCTGACTGCAGTGCAATGCGGTTACGGTCACGCGTAGTGAGTTGGAATACCGGCTCGAATCCGACCTCCTTAAGGAGACGACAGGAGGCGAGCGAACCCAGCCGCATCACCGAGCTCTGCTGGTCGGTGACGTTGACGGCGTGTACCTTGTCCCGCAAGAACTCAGCGTTCTCCATCATCTCCGAGGTATCGGTCCCCTTCGGAGGAGCAACCTCGGCGGTGACGGCGAATTCTCCTTTTGCGAGAGCCTGTTGTAACGACGTCATCTGTTATCACTCCTAGCTTTATCCCGTTCCAGAACGAGTGTCGATGGATTCGTATTTACCGAGTAGTCATGTACCTGCACCGAGGAAGCAAGAAACTCCTTAAGCCTTCCGATTTCCTTTAGACGATCGTAAATCTCTATCCATACGCAGTCGTTATCCGGGTTCACTTCACACTTCCCGTCCTTTGCTCCACCACACGGCCCGTTTAAAAGGCCCTTGGGGCAGCGTGTTGCCGGGCATATTCCACCGGTCAGGTCCAGGATGCACTCCCCGCACATCGAGCAATACTGCTTAAAATGGCCGAACCGCTCTACTGTTCCCAAGAAGAGCGTATTGTTCGCCGGGTGAACGACCTTGCCGCTCGCTTCCTGTGCGATCTGCACTCCGCCGCCGCAAGACATGACAAGCAGAGAATCTGCGCGGGCGATCTCTTCCTTGGCCTTGCGAAACTCCTTCTTTGCCTCCAGAAGATTACAGCCAGGATCGAGGATTACCCACCCCGAGACCCCTACCCTCTCTCCCTCAAGGCGTTTTTTCATCGCCTTGAGTTCATCCTCTCCCCCTGTCTTGCACACCGTCGCGCACTCAGAACAGCCGACTAGGAAGACGGCCTTCTCCCCTTCCAGGGAGTGCAGGATTTCAGCAAAAGGCTTCGCCTTAGTTATTATCAATTTCCCAACCTCCTCTCTCTTTTCACCGATGCTTTGGCTGACTTTACTGTGTTGCAGAGTAGCATCGCCGTCGTCATCGGTCCCACCCCACCGGGGACAGGTGTGATATGTCCTGCCACCTTCTTTACCAGGTCAAAATCGACGTCTCCAACGACCTTCGTTCTGGTTTTCCCTTCCGAATCCTTTGTCTTTACTCGGTTGATACCAGCATCGATAACGATTGCCCCGGGCTTCACCATATCCGCAGTGATCAATCCCGGTTTTCCGACGCCGACCACGAGGAGGTCGGCACGACGCGTGTGTTCCACAAGCCCTCGGGTGGCTATGTGACAGACCGTGGTGGTACAGAAGTGGGCCATAAGCAGAAGTGCCATCGGTTTGCCTACGATCTCGGAGTGTCCCACCACTACTGCTTCCATTCCGTACAGGTCAACCTCGAGAGAGCGGATCAACTGCATCATTCCGATTGCCGTGCACGGGGC
>JAYEMK010000006.1:0-3048 GCA_034718095.1 Candidatus Bipolaricaulota bacterium
TCCACCTTCTCGTTCAGGATCTGATAGGCCCGATTGATGGTGTTCTCCTCAGGTGGCTGGGCCCACTTCTCCGCTGGAGGGCGAGTAGAAATAGCCAGATAGGCGGTAGCTGGCTTGAGTTGGGATAAGAAATCAGCTACCTGGCTAATGTGTCCTTCAGTGTCGTTGACACCTTTCACCAGCATCGTCTCTGTCATTAACCTACCTTGAAAAGAGCGGGCAAAGTCCAGTGCACCTTTAAGAATCGAGGTCAGATTTAGCTGTTTGTGAGGACGGTCGATCCTGCGCCAGACTGCCTCGGTAACGGCGTCCATCTTCAGAGAGACCCAGTCCGCCTCCATCAGTCCCTGCCTAACTTCTTTCTGCCAGATAAGGGAGCCATTAGAGATGAGGGCTATGGGAATACCCAGCGGTTTCAGTAGCCTAATCTCTTTACCCAGGTTGACATCCAGTGTGGGTTCCCCATCAGGTACAAATGTCAAATAGTCAATCGTTTCCCCGACTTTCATTGTCTCTTGAATCTTATTTTGTACTGCGCGGAGGAGCTCGGTTGGCTCGTAGAATGCCTGGCGTTCCATCTGCATCTTAATGGTTCGCCCTAACTGGCAATAGATGCAAGAATAGGTACAAATCTTTGGAGGAATGTTGTTAATCCCGAGGCTGTGTCCCAACCTTCGAGATGGTACAGGTCCGAATATTATTGACCCTTCTGCCATTTATTTCTCCCCCTCGATACCCCCACCACTCAGCGCCTGAGTCCTGCCGTGACCACCAGCAAGATCATCGTAACTGGGTGCATTCCCTTTGACAACTGTATTTCTCCCATTATTGTTGCAAGTAATTTGCAAGAACAATTAAAATTCTACTTATGGGCCATAGGTTCTTCAAGGAGGAGGATTATCTCACTTTTTATATAAGGGAAAGATCGCTTCTGGAGAGGACTTACGTGATGAGTTATCATTTGGCAAGAGGTCTGTCAGGGATAATCCGTCGATCAGCGGAATCAAGCGGGGTGAGCGATGAGCCTAAAGCTACTGGGGGTTGTGTTGTTGATCGTGTTCGGGGCATTCATCGGGCGGAGGGTCTATCGAAACTGGGGGCTCCGGACGGGGAGATTTAAGATCTGTCCCCATTGTGGGGGATATTACCGCGGCGACCCGATCTACTGTCCCCACTGTGGCGAGGTGCTCAAGAGCTGGTCGAAGCGCCGGTAGTTGATATTTCACGCCACGAGCTTGGCCGCTGATATCCCTGAGCGGATTGCCCCTTCGATTGTGGATGGCCAGCCGGTCGCTGTGTAGTCCCCGGCGATGAACAGGGAGGCAAGCGGGGATCGCTGCCAGGGGCGCATTTTTTCTGTCTTTGGCCCGGGGAGAAACGTTGCGGTGGGGAATTTTGTCACCAGGGCATGTACGAGGGAGGCATTGCTGGCCAGCGGTAGGATCTCACCAACTGCGGGAATTAGCGCCCGTTTTATCTCCTCCATCGGGAGGTTGATCCAGTCCGCAGCCGCGCTCTGCGATATGACGACATGAAAAGGGGGGCCACATTTTCCGTGGATCTTCGTCACATTGAACACCGCCTGGATGGGGGATTCGACGGCGATCAGAAATTGCACTGACATCACGGGTCGATCGAACCACAGATGCAGATTGACAATCGGTGAGGATGGGATCTTAGCCATCCCCTTGAAGTAGCGATCGTTGCTCAGCCCCTGTGGCAATATGGGCAACAGGGACGACGGGGGGAGGGCGGCGATGATGGCCACTGTCTCGATTTTCCCCCCTGTGGCGAGCTCGATCCCGGTCGCAGTCCTGCCTTCGATGATGATCCTTTTCACCGGGGAGCGGAGCATGACCTCCCCGGCGCGTGCATTTAGAAATGGGATGGCATGGGAAAAGATCTGCGAGAGCGGGGCGGTGAACAGTCCCAGGTCGCCCCCGTGTGGGCTCAGGAAGGCATGGCTGAACAAAAACGCTGTCGCCTGGGCGCTCAGCGAATTGACCGTGCCGTTCAAAGAGGCGATACAGACCGGATTCCACAACCGGCGGATCGATCTCTCCGTTTGTCCCCCCATGGAGAGCCAGTGCGAGAAAAGTTCGTCTCCCGGGGGTCTGCGCATGAGTTGAGCCCCGAAGCGAAGGGCACTGAACCTCTCGCGCCAGGATAGGTGGCGATATCGGAGGAGGCTCGGTAGGAGGCTAAACGGGCCCAGGGCTGGGACGGAGAACAGGGGGCTGCGTGTCTTTCCGAGCGTCACAGGGACGGACAAGCTGGGCTGAAACCGCAGACTATCAGCTGTCCCTAACAGCTCGAGTAACCTGACCGTCTCTGTACAACAACGCATGCTGACGTGCTGTCCATAGTCGATCTCCGCATTCATCTTTTTATAGTTGAATGAGGCTGCTCGTCCGCCGAGTCGGGCCGAGCCCTCGAGCAGGATTACCGGTTGACTCTGCTCTGCCAGGCAGCAGGCGGCGGCAATCCCGGCCGCCCCGCCGCCGATGACGGCGATCGGCTTCAACCTGTCCCCCAAAAGAGCAGTGCGCGCAGGGTGAGGGTGAGCTTTTCCCCCTTGGAGAGGGAGGGGTGGAAGGAGAAGACATCGTAGGAGTGCCCCTCGATTTGGTCCAGAAGCCTCAGATATAGCGCCGCTAGCATGGCTGGGCAGCCCCGGGAGCGGCGGGGGAGATATCCGAGGAGTTCCTCACCGTGGTGGATGTATTTCCGGGCCCTTTTCACCTCGAAGGCAAGCATGGCACGGGTCCCAGCTGACGGTTTCTTTTCGCGCAGCTTCTCCTCCGAGACCCCGAATCTATTCAGTTCCTCCAGTGGGATATATATTCGCCCGCGATCTATGTCCTCGGCCACATCGCGCACGATGTTTGCAAGCTGCAACCCCAGTCCAAGATCTATCGCCGGTCGGCGGATCGACTCTGAATCAGCTGGCCGCTGGATGAGGATGGGGAGCACGGTCAGGCCAACGGCTGCCGCCACCTTGTAGCAGTAGCGGCGCAACTCGGCGAATGTCGGATAACGGGTGGTGGT
>JAYEMK010000007.1:0-2996 GCA_034718095.1 Candidatus Bipolaricaulota bacterium
AAATATTGAGTAAGCGTCCCTTGGGGCTACAGGTTCATGAGTACGTGATCGAGGCCCCTGAAATTGCAAGGGCCGCCAAGGCTGGGCAGTTCATCGTGCTTCGTTTGCACGATAAAGGAGAGCGGATTCCACTTACTATCTCCGATCGCGATCCGGCAACTGGTACTGTCACTATCGTGGTGCAGGAGGTCGGGAAGACCACGCGGGAGATGGGGGATCGGTTCCAGGCTGGGGACAGTGTCCTTGATTTTGTCGGTCCGCTGGGGATCCCTTCGGAGATCGATAACTATGGAGAGGTGATATGTGTCGGGGGTGGGGTGGGGATTGCCGTGATATATCCAATCGCCCATGCCTTGAATGAGGCGGGGAACAGGGTGATTGGGATCATCGGGGCCCGCAGTAAAGAGAGGCTGATCTATGTAGATAAAATGCAGTCGGTATGTGATGAGCTACATATAGTGACCGATGACGGTTCGGCTGGTCGAAAGGGATTTACCAGCGACCCGTTGCGGGAGATTCTCGCCTCGAATGGGGGAATAGATAGGGTATGGGTGATTGGTCCAACGATTATGATGAAGGTTTGCTCAGATATCACGCGCGAGTTTGCCGTTCCTACCATTGTTAGCCTCAACTCGATCATGATCGATGGGACAGGGATGTGTGGTGGTTGTCGTGTGGAGGTTGACGGAGACGCGAAGTTCGCCTGTGTGGATGGGCCGGAATTTGACGGCCACAAGGTGAACTTTGATCTGCTCATGGAACGGCAAAGTTTTTATGCCGAGGAGGAACGTTTAGCACTCGAGCGCTATGTTGACTCCCGGAAAGGAAGAGATTGATGATTAAAAAGACACAGACACCGATGCGAGAGCAGGATCCCAGGGTTCGCGTTCATAACTTCGACGAGGTACCAGTTGGCTACACGGAGGAGGAGGCGATCAGAGAGGCCGAGCGTTGTCTACTGTGCCCTGCCCCACCTTGTGTGGAAGGGTGCCCGGTAAACGTCGATATCCCCTCTTTCATTGACCACGTGAAGAACGGTCGCTTTTCCGAGGCGATCAAGGTCATCAAGGATACAAATGGCCTTCCCGCAATCTGTGGCCGCGTATGCCCTCAGGAAGACCAATGTCAGGGGGCATGTGTACTGGGGAAGCGGTTCGAACCGGTGGCGATAGGTAGACTGGAGCGGTTCTGTGCTGACTGGGAGGCGGAGCATGTCAGTCCAACGTCCAAAGTCCAGAGTCCAAAGTCCAAGACCATGGACGTTGGACATTGGACCATGGACCTTACTAGCGGTTATCGGGTGGCGATCATTGGGGCTGGACCGGCCGGACTCACCGCGGCCGCCGATCTTCGCAAGCTGGGACATGCTGTGACCGTGTTTGAGGCATTGCATGTAGCAGGTGGGGTTCTCATGTACGGGATCCCCGAGTTTCGGTTGCCCAAGGCGATCGTTAAGCGGGAGATCGATGCCCTATGCGCGATGGGCGTCAAGATAGAGGTCAACAAGGTCATCGGTCGGATCGGCACGGTCGATGACCTTCTCGATCAGGGTTACGACGCCGTATTCATCGGAACCGGGGCTGGATTACCTCGTTTTCTTAGAATTCCCGGGGAGAACCTGAACGGTGTCTACTCGGCCAACGAGTTCCTCACCCGCACTAACCTTATGCGGGCATTTCGCTTTCCTGACTACGATACACCGATCAAGGTAGGCGAGCGAGTAGTCACGGTCGGAGGGGGAAACGTGGCCATGGACTCTGCTCGGACTGCACTTCGATTGGGGGCAAAGGAGTCTATTATCGTCTATCGGCGCGCCGAGGAGCAGCTTCCGGCCCGTGCAGAAGAGGTCGAACACGCCAAGGAAGAAGGGATTCAGTTTAAGCTGCTTGCCAATCCTGTTCGCTTCATAGGTGAGGCCGGTCGGTTGGTAGGGGTCGAGTGTCTGCGGATGGAGCTTGGTGAACCGGATGCCTCGGGGCGTGCCCGTCCGATTCCGATTCCCGGCTCGGAATTCACCCTCGATATCGATACAATAATCATCGCCATTGGTAACGAGCCTCACCCATTGATCCCTCGCACCACCGAGGGGCTTGATGTGGGCAGGCGTGGTAACATCGTTGCCGAAAATGAAACCGGGCAGACGAGCAAGGAAGGGGTGTTTGCCGGGGGTGATATAGTCACCGGTGCTGCCACCG
Organism: Candidatus Bipolaricaulota bacterium; assembly: GCA_034718095.1. Classification (GTDB taxonomy): domain Bacteria; phylum Bipolaricaulota; class Bipolaricaulia; order UBA7950; family UBA9294; genus JAYEMK01. The sequence goes on from JAYEMK010000007.1 coordinate 2,196, forward strand.
TGATAGAGGCGATGGGGGCAGGCAAACGAGCGGCTGCCGCGATCGACCGTTACCTGAAGGAAGTAAAATGAGCGAGCGGATCGTCGGGGTATTGGGAGGGATGGGGCCGGAGGCAACGGTTGAACTTCTTAAGCGCATCATCGATTCTACCCCGGCTCGATGTGATCAAGAGCATATCAGGGTCCTCATCGACAACAATCCTAAAATTCCCGATCGGACAGCTGCGATCTTGGCTGGAGGCGAGGACCCTCTACCGATGATGATTGCCGGCGCCAGGGGATTGGAGTGTGCCGGGGCGGACTTTATCCTCATCCCCTGTAACACAGCACATCATTGGCTGCCCGGGCTGCAGGGAGCTGTCTCGATCCCGATTGTTGACATGATTGGGGAGACCGTGGGCGCGGTTTCGTCAAGCGCTCCGCCGATCAAACTGGTAGGGCTGTTGGCGACCACAGGCACCATAAAGACACGGCTCTACCAACGGGCATTGGAGGGCGAAGGCATATCAACTGCCATCCCAACGGCAGAAGAACAGGATGAGGTGATGAATGCCATTGATCGGATCAAGGCCGGGGATCACGGTGTAAGGCGGCAACTCATGCGGATCATAGAGCGGCTCATCACTCAGGGGGCAAAGGGGCTGATCCTCGGCTGTACCGAGCTTCCCCTCGTCATCCAGGAGGAAGATGTGACCTGCCCGTTATTTGATCCGTTGTCGATTCTGGCACAGCGCGCGGTGAAACTGGCGAAAGGGGGCTGAGGTCCAAAGATGTCTAGATTGCCTGAAAAACATGGGCTGAG
>JAYEMK010000008.1:0-14692 GCA_034718095.1 Candidatus Bipolaricaulota bacterium
ATCGATACCTGCCGCCGCGATCGCGGCCCCGTCACGGTCTGAGACCTCATAACAGAACAGGCCGCGCAGCCCCACATCTTCACAGACCGCCTCCCGCAAAACCGAAAGGCTGTTTGGAACATTATATGGGCTGGCGTGATGATCGATCAGGGTGGTGATCCCACACCGCGCCGCCTCCATAGCACCTATTAATCCACTCATCCGGATCGATTGTTCATCGAGTGCCCTGTCCAGCCGCCACCACAGTTGTTCGAGGATCTCGGTGAAGCTAGTTGGGGTGGTCCCAGGTAGGCTCATCCCGCGTGCCAGGCTGCTGTAGAGATGAGTGTGTGCGTTTATCAGGCCGGGGATGGCAAGCCTCCCCGCCCCATTGATCCGCTCAACATCGGCCGGTGGATCATGTGTTGCCAACTCCTCGGGCGTTAGCACCGCCTCGATTCTCCCGTTGTCGATGAGTAAAGCACCATTTTCAAGAATGGCACTGTCACCATCCCAAATCGTGACCCGTTCGATCAGCTTTTTCATACAGTCCCTTCATCTTCTTACAACCGGGACCACTATAGCGGATCGCTGTGCAATGGACAACCCGGATCGAGGTTGACGAATCCATAATTGGCCATTAATATACAGTATGGCGCCAGATGAACTCGTGAAAGACTCAAGGATCCAAAACGATGCAGTGGCCACTGGTACTGCGGGGAATCCTGAGTATGCGGTACAACTCAAAGGCATCGTCAAACGGTTCCCCGGGGTTCTCGCCAACGACGGCATCGACCTCGATATAAAGCGCGGTGAGATTCACTGCCTGCTTGGAGAAAACGGCGCGGGTAAGACGACCCTGATGCGCATATTGTATGGGTTATACAGTCAGGACGAAGGGAAGATCTTTCTAAACGGTACCCCGGTTAATATATCCTCCCCTCGAGAGGCGCTCGCTCAACATATTGGGATGGTCCACCAACACTTTCGGCTTGTCCCCACCCTTTCGGTAGAGGAAAACATCATCCTCGGATTGGATGAGGGTACCGGTCCATTCCTGAATCTGCGCCGTGTGCGCGCCAAGATCCGTAAGATCGCCAAAACATACGGGCTCTCTGTCGACCCAGGGGCCAAGGTGTGGCAGCTCTCAGTCGGGCAGCGACAGCGAGTTGAAATCATCAAGGCACTGTATCGGGAAGCGGACATCCTGATCATGGACGAACCGACCAGCGTGCTCACCCCACAGGAGGTCGATCAACTATTCACCACCCTTCGAACCCTGGTCACAGACGGGCTCACCATAATCCTCATAACGCACAAGCTGGATGAGGTGATGCGGGTCAGTGATCGGGTAACCGTGCTGCGAAAGGGAAAGGTTGTAAACACACTGGAGACCTCAAGAGTTGACAAACCTTCATTGGCCAGATCGATGGTGGGGAGGGATGTGGTGTTCAGGCTGGAAAAAAGCCCTATTGAACGGGGTGAGGAAATTCTCGAGGTCGAGGAATTAGGCGCGGAAGATGATCGTGGCCTCCCCGCGATCAGTGAGGTAACGTTTGACGTCTATGGAGGCGAGATCCTCGGGGTTGCAGGGGTATCGGGAAATGGCCAACGTGAGTTGGAGGAGTCCCTCACCGGGCTGCGCCGGGCAACAAGCGGGAAGATATGCCTTAATAAAAAGGACATCACCAACCTCTCTGCGCGGGCCATTGCGGATGCCGGGGTAGCCCACGTACCTGCGCAACGGATCAGCATGGGAATCGTCCCCAATATGAGCATACGTGAGAACCTTATCCTGAAACAATATCGCCATCCACCGTTTGCAAAGGGGCTACGGATCGACTACAAGGCCGCGGGAAGGCATGCGCAGTCTGCAGTCCAAGACTACCAGATTGCCGCCCCCAGTGTGGATACCAGGGCCAAGCTCCTCTCCGGTGGAAACATCCAGCGGTTGATCTTGGCCCGTGAGCTCTCCGGCTCCCCATACTTAATCGTCGCTGCTCATCCAACCTATGGCCTGGATGTCGGGGCCACCGAACAGATAAGGCAGGTCCTACTAAACCAACGGGAAAGCGGGGCAGGGATACTATTAATTTCAGAGGATCTAGGGGAGATCATGACGCTCTCAGACCGGATCATGGTTATGTTCGCTGGAGAGGTGATGGGGATTATCCCGTCAGAGGATGCCAGGCTAGGGGAAATAGGCCTGATGATGGCAGGTACCCGACATGAAAAGGATTGAGAGACTGGCACTTCTCAAGGTAGAGAAAAGGCCTGTTCCATCTGGTCATGTCATTCTGTCCGTCTCCATCCTGGCCATCCTTGCGGCACTGGTGGTCGTGGCAATTTTCTTCGCGAGCTACGGAACCTCACCATTTCGCGCCTACGGGGCAATTATCAAGGGGGCATTTGGAAGCTGGCAAGGATTTTCCGAGACGCTCCGTCGGATGATCCCCCTTCTGTTATGTGGGGTGGGACTGACAGTCGCTTTTCGAGCGCTTTTCTGGAACATCGGCGCCGACGGACAGCTCTTGTTCGGAGCGATTGCCGCCACCTGGGTCGCTTTGTTTTCTGGATTGCATGGGCCCGTAGTGATCCCGATGATGTTCCTCGCAGGATTCGCCGCCGGTGCCTTGTGGGGGGTGATCCCGGCGGTATTAAAAGTGAAGATGAGAATAAATGACGTGATCACTACGTTGATGATGAACTATATCGCGATGTACATTGTCCTTTATTTGATCCACGGACCGTGGAAAGGACCAAGCGTACGTGGCTATCCCCTGACCGACATCTTCTCCCCAGCGGCTCAACTTCCCACCATCGGCAACACCCACGTTCACTGGCCGACTCTCCTACTAGGGCTATTTCTTGCTTTGGCTGCCTATATTATGCTAAACAGGAGCAAAAGTGGGTTTGAAATCCAAGTGGTGGGAGAGAACCCACATGCTGCCCGGTTCGCCGGGATTAGCGAACTCAAGACCACGGTTACCGCCATGCTCACCTCTGGCGGACTTGCCGGACTCGCTGGGGTGGGTGAGGTAGCGGGTGTACATCTACGCCTATTCGATCCGAACCAGATCTCTATGGGCTATGGATACACTGCAATCATCGTCGCCTGGCTGGCACGTAAAAATCCACTGGCGGTAATCGTCACCTCGTTCTTCTTCGGGGTCTTGATGGCCGGTGGTGATGTGATCAAGGTCAATTTGGGGCTTCCGTTCCAACTGATCAACATGTTTAATGGAGTGATTATGTTCTTCCTCATCGGAAGCGAGATATTCATGAGGTACCGGATAACGCTACGGAGGAAATAATGGGCTGGGAGTCATGGCTCATCTCGACTTTTGCACGGGCGCTTGCATACGGGACCCCTCTGCTTCTTGGGACGCTGGGTGAGATCTACGCCGAGCGGGCGGGGGTGCTTAACCTGGGAATCGAGGGGATGATGATCATGGGGGCTTACTCCGCGTTCGTCGTCTCCTACAAGACGGGACACCCGTGGCTGGGGATCCTGGTGGCCGCCATGGTCGGGGGGGTGTTCTCCCTCATTCATGCCTTTGCCAGCATCACACTGAAGGCGAACCAGGTCGTCTCCGGGCTCGCCCTCACTATGCTTGGACTAGGTCTGGCCGGGGTTCTGGGCCGCAGCATGGTGGGAACACCTTTGTTTACCTCCCTCCACCGGATCACCGTCCCTGGCCTATCAACGATCCCAATCATCGGTCCAGGCTTTTTCACCCACCAAAACCTGCTCGTGTACATTACCATGCTCCTTGTCCTGATATTGTGGTATATACTGTTTCACACTCGCGTCGGGATAACAATCCGTGCGGTGGGAGAAAGCCCGGAGACGGCCGATTCCCTCGGGGTGAACGTAGCCCGCGTGCGTTACTTATGCGTCGTGGTAGGCGGAATCTTCGCCGGGGTCGCTGGGGCATACCTCTCAGTCGGATATCGTCCTGCATGGACAGAAGGGATGACAGGAGGGATGGGGTGGATCGTCATTGCACTCACTATCTTCGCATTTTGGAACCCAATTTACGGTTTGCTCGGCTCTTATTTCTTTGCCAGTCTGTACCACCTATCCTATCGGCTGCAAGCGTGGATCTCCCCTGAGCTGCTAAAGGCAATGCCATATGTGTTTGCAATCATCATACTCATCTTAGTGTCCCGGGGGACAGTGCAGAAGAGAAGAGGAGCACCAGCAGCACTCACGATCCCCTACACCAGAGGGGAAGAATAGAAAAAAAGGGAGGTGATAGCAGCGCAAAATTACAAAGTTGCAAGGTAAAATAGAACAAAAAATCCAATGAGGAGGGGACCATGCAAAGAAAATCTTTGTTTGTTGTTTTAATGGCGGTGGTATTATTTGGGGGTTTGGTCGCAACAGCGGCCGCCGATGAATACGTACCAGGTGAGCCAATCAAGGCGGGTTTTATATACATCGGGCCGGTCGGTGATTACGGATGGAGCCACGCCCACGACGTAGCGCGGCAGATCCTAGTGGATGAATTTCCATGGCTCACCACGGTGTATGTGGAAAGCGTGGGAACCGGAGATGTCGTATCGACAGTCGACAAACTGGTGAGAGATAATCACTGCAACGTTATCTTCACCACCAGCTTCGACTTCATGGATCCGACGGTCGCTGCAGCGGAGAAGTACCCGGACGTAATCTTCGCCCACTGTTCCGGGTTCAGGCGCGCTCCGAACCTGGCAACTTACATGGCCGACTTTTACCAGGTGTACTACCTTAACGGGTTGGCGGCCGGAGCACTCACCAAGACGAACAAAGTTGGGTACGTGGGGGCTGTACCGATCCCGGAGGTTAAGCGGCACATAAATGGGTTCACCATCGGGGTGCGAGAAGTGAATCCGCAAGCGGTTGTTGATGTACGCTGGATCAATGAATGGCTGAACCCGGCGGCGGCAAAGGAAGCGGCGGAGGCCTTGATTGCTGAGGGCTGCGACGTGTTCGCGTTCACTGAGGATTCCCCAACCGTGGTTCAGGTAGCGGCGGAGAACGGGTTGGCAAGTTTTGCTCACTATTCACCGATGCACAGGTTCGCCCCGGATTACGTCGTCTCTGGCGAGCTGGTTCATTGGGAAGAGATCTATGCCGACTTTCTGCAAAAGGTCTACAACGGTGTCTACACTGCACACAATCTGCAGAACGTCGATTATTGGTGGCTCCTCAGTCAGGGCGCGGTGGAGATGGGTGCAAAAGCAGAGGTGGCGATCAACCCCGCCTACTCCGATAAGCTGAAGGCGGTCGTGATCGAACATCCTACTCTTGGAGAGATCAACGCCTACGAGCTGATCGAGTCCCGACTCAATCAGATGGCCAATCCCGGCATCACTTTTGATCCATTTCAGGGGCCGGTCTATAATCGCAATGGCAACCTCGAGGTTCCTGAGGGCATGTGGTTGTCAGTCGATTCCTTGATCAGCTTGGAATGGGCAGCAGAGGGAGTAGTTGGCCCATGGCCGGGTGAACCCGAATAATTAAGGAGCAATCTGGACGGCTACCTCACAAGCGGTAGCCGTCCATTCAAATCATGATGAGAAGAACACCTCACTATGACATGACCGCTGAACTTGCCGCTGTGGCAATGGGAAAAAGGCCTGCGGATTTAATTATCCGCGACGGACGCCTGGTCAATGTCTGCTCAGCCGAGATAATCGAGCACACTGACACCGCCATCCTGGATAGCCGCATTGCCTATTGTGGTCCAGATGCCTCTTCCATGCGAGGGGTAAACACACAGGTTATAGATGCCGCGGGCAGATACCTGGTCCCCGGCCTGCTCGATGCACATATGCACGTGGAGAGCACGATGCTGACCATAGGCCAGTTCGCACGTGCGGTCCTCCCCCATGGAACCACCGGGGCATTCATCGATCCACACGAGATAGCAAACGTACTTGGGCTCGATGGGATAAAACTCATGGTCGAGGAGGCGCAAACTACCCCCATGCAAATCTACGTCCAGATCCCTTCCTGCGTGCCGGCTGCACCTGGGCTGGAGAACGCCGGGGCAGACATCGGACCAGAGGAGGTTGCTGAGGCGATGAGGTGGCCAGGGGTCATCGGCCTGGGCGAGGTGATGAACTACATTGGGGTGGCTAACGGAAATGAAAAGCTGCACACCGAGATCAAGGAGGCACTAATCGCCGGGGGCATTATAGGGGGACACTACGCCTCCCCGGACCTGGGACCAATCTGGCATGCCTATGCAGCTGCCGGACCGAGTGACTGCCACGAGGGAACCCGGGTCGAGGATGCAATCGCCCGTGTGAGGCAGGGGATGTATGCCATGCTCCGTCAGGGCTCGGCCTGGCACGACCTGGTCGCACAACTACCGGCACTGACAGAAAATGGGCTCGATTCAAGACATTTTCTGCTGTGCACCGATGACCGGCACCCTGGAACTCTGCTAAGGGACGGGCACATGGACGAGCTTGTACGCATTGCCATCGAACATGGTGTTCCCCCAATCACCGCCATCCAAATGGCGACCCTAAACACGGCGGAACACTTCGGTGTCTCCACCGACATAGGGTGCATCGCACCAGGCCGCTACGCCGACATCCTTATTGTCCCGGACCTGGAGAGATTCTCCGTGGATATGGTTTTTGCCGGTGGGGAACCTGCAGCTGAAGCCGGGGAGCTTTTAATCGATATCCCCCCTCATCCCTATCCCAAAGGGGCGACGGAAAGCGTACGACTTAGGGCACCGCTACAGGCAAGCGATTTCTTCATCCCAACGGAGACGGAGGGAAAGAGTATTTCGGCCCGGGTCATCAAGGTGATCGAAAACCAAGCCACCACCCGCGCAGCCATCGCAGATCTCCCGGTGGAGAAGGGGGTCATTCTCCCCGATCCAACGCAGGATATCGCCCTGCTTGCCGTCGTCGACAGGCACCACGCCAGCGGACGAATCGGCAGGGGTTTTGTAAGGGGGTTCTCACTTAAAGGGCGTTGTGCCCTGGCGAGCACAGTGGCACACGACTCTCACAACCTGCTCATTATGGGAACCGATCCCGCTGCGATGGCCATCGCCGGTAACCATATAGCAAAACTGGGCGGGGGCGTGTGTCTGGTGGAGGGCGACAAACCACGAGCGACAATCCCTCTCCCCATCGCAGGGCTGATGTCCAATAAGTCGGTAGAACAGGTGGCAGGGCAGGCCGATTCGCTTCACCAGGCACTGGCTGCCTGCGGCTGCACATTGAACAACGCATTTATGACCTTCTCCCTGCTTGCCCTTCCCGTCATCCCTGAGCTTCGCCTGTCAGATCTAGGTGTGGTCGATGTAGCCGCCGCCTCGCTTGTCCCGCTGTTCCCTGATTCATTATAATCGATGCACTATGTCCCTTGCCCGTCTTAAGGAATACCTGCAACCGGCCAGCCTCGATGAGGCCTTAACCCTGTTGCAGAATGGACCAGAAAAAACCCGGCTGATCGGTGGTGGGATAGACATCGTTCTCCACAATAAGGACGTGGAGAGGTTGATCGACCTTTCCCGTCTTTCCCTGGCTTACGTGAATCAGGAAGAGACGGGGATAAGTGTCGGGGCAACCACAACCATGACCCAACTGTTAGAGGCCTCACCCGTACAGGGCTATCTGGGCGGAATCATCCCCGAGGTGCTCCACCTTGTAGCCTCTCCCCTGCTGCGCAACCTGGGAACGATCGGGGGGACCCTCGCCAGCGCCCATCCATGGTCGGACATCATCACCCTGTTTCTCGCCCTGGCTGCCGATGTAACCCTGTTCGACGGGGAGCACCACACGGTCCCGCTCGTAGAACTGTACAGAGGCAAATATAGGAAGATTCTATCCGGTGCAATCATCACCGGGGTTTTTGTCCCAAACCACCCTTCAAATACCGCAGCCGCGTTCCGGAAGTTCAGCCGAACCGGTTTCGATATCGCCTTACTTAACTGCGCCTGCCTCATTCAACTGGCGAATGATCGCTGTAGCAAGGCCCGGGTAGTGGCAGGTGGCACCCCATGGCTGGCCAGCCGACTCACCTCAGTTGAGGAGGCCCTTATAGGGGAGCCGTTCGAGAGTCGGTCAATTGTTAAGGCGGCAATTATGGCAGAGAGTACCGCTGCAGTGCATGGTGATACACGAGCGAGTGCGGACTACAGGAGGGAATTGATCCGTATTGGGATAGAGAGGTGCCTTATTCAGGTAATGCAGAGGTCATCAGGGTGAGGAAATGAACATCGTACTCACGATAAACGGCATCAGGCGTGAATTGACCATCGACCCCGGTGAAACCCTCCTTCACCTGCTGCGTCGGGTGGGGTACAAGGGGGTGAAGAAGGGGTGCGAGACGGGCGATTGCGGCGCATGCGCCGTGCTACTCGATGACCGTGCCGTAAACTCCTGCCTGGTGTTAGCGGCAAAGGCTGACGGGCACGAGATAGTCACGATCGAGGGGCTTGCCCAATGGGGCAAAGAAGATGAAATTTATCCCATAGGGCAAGCCTGGGACGACGAGCTCCATCCTATTCAGCGGGCGTTCCTGGATGCGGGGGCGGTGCAGTGCGGCTATTGCACCCCGGGAATGATGATCTCTGCAGCCGATCTACTCGCACATAACCCAAACCCAACCGAAAGGGAAATCAAGGAGGCGATCGCGGGCAACCTCTGCCGTTGTACCGGCTATGTCAAACAGATAGAGGCGATCTCCAAGGCTGCGGAAATAATTAGAGGACTCCATGAGTAAAGGTGATTTTTACGTCGTAGGAAAGAGCCTTCCTAAGGTGGATGGGATATCACTTGTCACCGGCAAGCCGAGATTCGTCGCCGATATCGAGCTGCCGGGGATGCTATATGCCAAAATCCTGACAAGCCCACACCCACACGCGCGGATCGTGGGGATCGATACATCCAAAGCGGAAAAACTCCCAGGGGTCGCGAGTGTCCTTACGCATGACAATACACCACATACGCGGTACACCACGGCTGGCCAGGGCTACCCCGAGCCCTCCCCCTACGATACGATGATGTTTGATTCAAAGGTCCGCTTTGTCGGTGACAGGGTGGCGGCAGTGGCAGCGGAGAACGAACAGGTAGCAGACGAGGCCCTGCGACTAATCAGGGTAGACTATGCCCCTATTCCTGAGATAATTTCGCCAGACGATGCAATTGCTGCTGGTGCCCCAGTTATCCACGATGAACGAGATGCGAGGGGGATTCATGACGCTCGGCACAATATCGCCGCCAGTGTCGATATAGCGACCGGTGATGTAGGTGCCGGATTCTCCGAGTCGGATGTAGTGGTGGAGACGACATGTGAGACTCAGTATGCTCAGCATGTCCCACTGGAGCCACACGTCTGCCTGAGCTGGCTGGACGAAGATGGCCGACTGGTCATCCGGACAAGCACGCAGGTCCCGTTCCATGTGAGGCGGATTGTTGCCCATGTGCTTAACCTGCCTGTCGGAAAAATTCGGGTGATCAAGCCACGGATAGGGGGCGCTTTTGGTACCAAACAGGAGATCGTCCTAGAGGATCTGGCAGGGTTATTCACACTGCGGACCGGGAGGCCGGTTCTCCTCGAGCTAACGCGCAAGGAAGAATTCGTCTCTTCTCGCACCAGGCACCCGATGCGAGTCAGGGTGAAACTCGGGGCGAAGAAGAACGGTACTCTGCACGCAATAGAGATGGAGGCGCTGTCAAACACCGGCGCCTACGGGACACACGGGCTCACCGTACTATCAAACGTTGGCTCAAAGACCCTTCCGTTGTATAACAAGGCGGATAACGTTCATTTCTTCGGCAAGGCCGTATACACGAACCTCCCTGTCGCCGGGGCCTACCGTGGATACGGTGCCCCACAGGGCTATTTTCCCCTGGAGACGGCGATGGACGAGCTGGCAGAGAGGCTGGGAATCGATCCTCTAGTGCTTCGTCGCCGAAACCATATTCAAACCGGCGAGACCTCGCCGATCTTCGAACGGCTGGGAGAGGGACGAGAAGGAGTGGCACAGACCATTAAAAGCTGTGCACTCGATCGCTGTATAGAGGCCGGGGCAGAACGCATCGGTTGGACCGACAAAAGGGGAAAGCGGCACATGGAGGGCAAGACGGCCTATGGGATTGGGATGTCAATCCATATGCAGGGCTCAGGCATCCCTTACATCGACATGGGGGCAGCGACGATCAAGATGAATGAGGACGGATCGTTCAACCTTCTGTTGGGGGCGACTGACCTGGGCACCGGTTCGGACACGATCCTCGCCCAGATTGCGGCCGAGGTGTTAGGGGTTCCACTATCCAAGATGATCGTCTACTCCTCGGACACCGACCGCACTCCGTTCGATGTAGGGGCCTACGCCTCCAGCACCACCTACGTCTCCGGGCAGGCGGTGGAACAGGCGGCGAAAAAAATACGGGGACAGATCATATCTGTCGCTTCTGCCATGTTGGGGGAAGACATGGAAGGGCTTATCCTCGCCGACGAACACGTAATCGGCGAGGGTAAATCCGTCTCCCTTGCAGAGGTTTGCCGACATGCGCTATACGAAAGTGATCAGTTTCAACCCGCTGCGACTGCCTCCTACTTCCCGAGGGAGACCGCACCCCCATTCATGGCCAGCTTTGCCGAGGTGGCTGTGGACACGGAGACCGGGGCTGTAGGGGTCGTGAGATACGTGGCAGCGGTCGATTGTGGAACCGCTATTAACCCCAGGCTCGCCGAGGGACAGGTGGAAGGGGCGGTTGTAAACGGGATAGGCTACGCCCTGACCGAGGAGATGCTGTTAAGCAAACATGGACGCGTGCAAAACCCTTCCCTGTTTGACTACAAGATCCCCTGTGCCCTGGATATACCCCCGATCGATGTGATCCTGGTTGAATCACACGAGCCAACCGGCCCGATGGGGGCAAAATCCATAGCCGAGATAGGGATCAACGCACCCATCCCCACCATTGCCAATGCCGTCTACGACGCAGTCGGGATAAGGCTCAGCAAAACCCCTTTTACCCCGGAGCGTGTGTTGCAGGCGATAAGGAAAGCTAAATAGACCTCAACCTGTTTGGCAAGGTTCGCACTCCGGATTGTTTCTCCTCGGCATCCGTCCCGTCCGAACACAACTCCAAGTTACCCACTCAAACCATAGGGAACCAATCTTTTCCTCTCACAAAGGAGCCTGTTGCGCAAACCCATTTGCTGCCTGATTTCATGATTAAACAAGAAGTTAAAATATTTCACCGCTCGGGGGGTGTAGTATCCTAAAGAGGGATTTACTACACCCCCCAGGGGCGCAAAGGTCGCTGAGATCTAGCCTAGAGGTTCTGTAAGATCCTCTGCGTGCTCCGCGATCCTGGGGGGTGTAGTAGCTAATTTAGGATTTACTACACCCCCCGAGCGGTGAAAGCTTCTGTTTCTTAAGTAAAGGGAGTTTGTGCAACAGCCTCAAAGGCGGAAAGAACAGCTGAAATCCTACTAATGATGGTTGTCCTCAGAGGGCGGGTATGTAGAAATGCTGGCTTTGTGGCTTTTCGGATTTGTATGACCACTTATAATAATTAGGCTGAACGGAGGGGGTAAAGTTTGTTAAGTCGGATATTATGCGGACTTTTATTATTGATAGCAGTGCCCTCGCCCATCGGCCTCGGCGGGGTGAGCGGACATATCAAGACCGCAGATGCCTTGTTCGACCGATGGGGAAATGATTTCTCGCTCGCTGATTACCAAGAACAACTAGAGGGGGCAATTGCCGTCTATAAGGAGGCACTTGCCTTAGTTCCAGCCGAGGATATTCAGACACATTCTTATCTTCTCAACCGCCTCGCTCAATGCCATTTTGAGCTTGGGCATGCCTACCTCACAGCCCGTGACAAACAGGAGGCGACATTTGCCCTGGGGAAGGACTATGCACTTGCGAGCCTGCGCCTTGACCCAGGGTTTCGAAAGGCTGAAAAGGAAGGTCTACGTACTGCCCTCCGATCGGCGAACGACGTTTCCGCCCTCTTCTGGTACGGAAACAACCTCGGCCGCTACCTCGAATCCCATATGTTCACCGCCATCACCGGTGGAATGAACGATGTTCTGGCCTCGTTCACCCGTGCGACAGAGCTCGACGAGACCTACCTCGGCGGCGGACCATGGCGGGCGCTTGGGTCGTTTTTGGCACAGGTTCCAGTTTTTCTCGGTGGGGACCTGCAACGAGCAGAAGCGGCATTCGAGCGGGCGATAGAACTCGGGCCGGACTTCCTGGAGAACTATGTCGATTACGCTGAATACTGTGCCAAGGCGAAGAGGGAATGGGAGAGCTTCTGCCGTGAACTTGCCACCGTTCTCGAGTTGACCCAGGACTCAACCGTGATGGACCGCTGGCCACTGTACAACAAACTTGCCCTGGTAAGAGCCAAAGAACTCGTACGATTAGAAATCCATGGAACGCCAGTCTGTAACCAGTAATTTTCTTCTCCCTATTGGTCATTTTACCAGGTGTGATTTGATAACCCTGAATGTATCGGTAAACTTGAGCTTGAAAACCACAAAAACGATACACGCAAAATCCAGGAGGAGAGAATGGGCACAGACAAGAGGTATCCGGTAATCGCTGAATACAACTATAACCCAACCCCGGTGAGGCGTGGGTACTCGGGGCAGACGCTTCACATAAACATCTCTACCGGAAAGATAGAACCAAGACCGGTAACGCAAGAAATGAAGGATAAATTTATCGGTGGCCGTGGATTTGGCCTGTGGCGGTTGTGGAATGCGGTAAATGACGATACAAAATGGGACGATCCGGAAAATGAGATCGTTATTGCCGTAGGACCGATTGGGGGTATCACCACATATCCGGGTGCGGGAAAGTCCCTTGTGGTTAGCATCTCTCCTACCACGGGAAGCGTGATAGACTCAAACGTCGGTGGATATTTCGGGCCATATCTCAAATTCTCCGGCTGGGATGCATTGGAGATACAAGGTAAGAGCGATAAGGATTTGATCCTATTCATAGACGGTGACAATGGCTCGGTACAGATCCTCGAAAGCAACATGCAAGATCTGAATACACACGTCCTCTCGCAAGAGCTGCTTTATAACTTCGCCGATTCCGATAATCCAAGAGACCTGCTCGCTATCTCCACCGTCTCCGCAGGGGCCGGAGCGGAATACACCCGCATCGGCTGTCTCAATTTTAGCTTTTTCGACATGCGGCGGAAACTACCCCGGGTAAAACAGGCCGGACGCGGGGGAATCGGAACGGTATTCCGCGACAAACGCATCGCCGCTCTGGTCGTCAAGCGATCCGGGATAACCGCCGATTCCAACGGACCAGCTGACCTCGAGCGATTGAAACGTGCTGGGAAGCGAATCAATAAGGAGATCCTCAAGCTAGATGCCTCACAGAGCAACATGCGGCGAGTGGGGACCTCCCATCTTGTCGAGATCATGGACGAATATGACCTCCTCCCGGTCCAAAATTACAGGTTCGGATCCCACCCCGAGGCAGAAAAGATATCATCGCCGGTGTGGGAGAGACGCTTCTCCCAAGGGATGCCGGACGGCTGCTGGCTGGGCTGCACCATGGCCTGCTCCCATGCGGTGGACGGCTTTACCCTCAAGACCGGTCCATACAAAGGGGAGCGGGTGCTTGTCGATGGCCCGGAGTACGAAACGATCGCCGGAAGCTCCAACATGGGGATCTACGATCCTGATTTCACCATAGAGATGAACTTCTACTGTGACACCTATGGACTTGATACCATATCCTTCACCACTGGGGCCGCATTTGTCATGGAGTGCTACCAGGCGGGGGTATTGAACAGGGAGATAACCGATGGCCTGGAGCTGAATTTCGGAAACAGCGCCGCAGCGTTGGAACTTCTTCATCAGTTGGGTAGGGGGGATGGGTTCGGGACCACCTTCGGCCAGGGAATCCGGCGGATGAAGGAACACTTTGTCCAGTTCTACGGAGCCGATCCCGATTTTCTAAATGATATCGGCATGGAATGCAAGGGGATGGAATACTCCGAGTACGTAACCAAGGAATCGCTCGCGATGCAGGGTGGCTACGGGCTTGCACTGAAGGGGCCACAACATGATGAGGCATGGCTCATCTTCATGGATATGGTGAACAACCAGATTCCAACGTTCGAGGACAAGGGGGAGGCATTGCATTACTTCCCAATGTGGCGTACCTGGTTTGGGCTGATGGGGTTGTGCAAGCTCCCGTGGAACGATATCGAGCCGGCGGATAACCAGACACGATACAGCGGTATCGAATCAGCGAAGGTACCGGAACATGTCAACAACTACTGCGAGCTGTTTGCTGGCATCACCGGGATCGAGGTCACCCCGGATGATCTCATCCTCCAGTCAGAGCGGGTGTACAACTTTCAGCGGGTGTTCAACCTCAGACTCGGGTACGGCCGTCGCGAGCAAGACGCGATCCCCTATCGCTCCGCCGGGCCAGTAACGGAAGAGGAATACAAATCCCGTGCCGAGCGTTACGACAAACAGCTCAAGGAAAAGGTGGGCATAGATCCTGCCGGGATGTCGACCGCGGAGCGGGTGAAGGCGCTGCGCAAATTCCGTGAGGGGCAATACGAAAAACTGTGCGATGCGGCCTATAAGCGCCGTGGTTGGACCAGTGCCGGTGTCCCAAAAATAGAAACCTTAAAACGCCTCGGGATCGATTTCCCAGACGTGATAAAGATCGTCGAGCCGTATCAATAG
>JAYEMK010000009.1:0-14565 GCA_034718095.1 Candidatus Bipolaricaulota bacterium
GGAGAAATTCTTCAAAAACCCAGAATCTGAGCGGGCAAAAGACTTTATAGACAGAATACTTGTGCATATTTAAACCGGTTAGATCGAGATGTTCAGATTCCCAGATATGCCTTCTTTACCTGCTCCTCCTCACGAAGGTCTTCTGCGGTTCCTGATAGGACAAAACGCCCGTTTTCCAGCACGTACCCCCTGTTGACGATGGACAGGGCCTCTTCAACATTTTGCTCTGCTAATAACACACTCAGCCCCTCCTCTTTCAATTCTGAGATGATGGCAAAGATTTGGGGGACCAATTTGGGCATTAACCCCATCGATATCTCGTCCACCAACAGCAGATTGGGATTGGCCATAAGGGCCCGACCTATCGCCAGCATCTGCCGTTCCCCACCGCTGAGTGTTCCGGCCATCTGCCGTTTTCTATCCCTGAGAGCGGGAAACAGCCGAAACACCTCCCGGAAGCTCCGCTCTATCCCAGCCTCTGCTTTCCTGTGATACGCCCCAACCCGCAGGTTTTTCTCCACGGTAAGCTCCGGGAAGACCCTCCCCCCTTCAGGGACAAGCACGATCCCCAATTTAACCCGTGTCCAAGGAGCAAAGGCGGTTATATCCGTCCCATTCAGGGCTATGGTGCCCTCACTTATGTCCTTTATCCCCGCGATGGCATTGAGCAGGGTCGTCTTTCCGGCACCGTTGGCCCCAATAATGGCGACCAGTTCTCTCTTTTCAACCTCAAATGTGAGGTCCTTAACAGCTGCGATCCCCCCATAATCAATACCCAATCCCTCAATCTTCAGCATCTTCCCCCTCTTTGCTACCGAGATAGGCCTCGATCACCTCAGGATCGTTGGCAACCGTCTCAGGATCCCCCTCAGCTATCCTTTTCCCCTGGTCAAGCACGATGATGTTCTCACAGATATCCATCACAAAACTCATCCGGTGCTCGACCAGAGTGACGGTTATTCCGGCTTCGACTATGTTTCTTATCAATCCCTTAAGCTCGGCTATCTCCACCTCAGTTAGGCCCGCCGCTGGCTCATCGAGGAGCAAAAGTGCAGGATTAAGTGCCAATCCCCGGGCAATCTCCAATCTCCGCTGGAATCCTATTGGCAACGTCGAAGCGGGGAGATCCTTTCGTCTTGCCAGGCCAGTAAACCCCAGGATCTCCAATGCCTCATGGCTGGCCCTGCCGTACCTTCCCCATAAGGAACCGCTCCTGGCATAGTATCGGTGACCGTAGGCAACTAAGACGTTCTCTAAGACACTCAATCCGGTAAAAGGACGCACTATCTGGAAGGTCCTGGCAATTCCCTTTCTTACAATACGATGAGGTTCCAAACCATCGATTCTTTCACCGTTGAGTTTTATCTCCCCTCGGGTGGGTTTGTAGTAGCCCATGATAAGGTTGAAGACCGTGGTCTTTCCTGCCCCATTGGGCCCAATAATGCCGAGGATCCTTCCCTCATCGATTCCCATATCAACACCATCCACGGCCCTCAACCCCCCGAAATATTTGCATAAATCTTTGGTCTCCAATAGCTTCGTCAAGTGGTTCCCTCCTGTATAGGCCCTCCCCTTATTTTCCGGGCAAACCACTCCAGCCCATTCCAGAGGACACTCCCCTTGCCCAACAATCCCATCGGCTGAAACCTGATCATAACAACCAATATCCCACCATATACAAGCATCCTGTAGTCCTGGATAAACCTGAAAAGCTCCGGGAAGAGCCTCAGCAAGAATGCCCCTAGAAGGGCTCCTCTGATTGTCCCCATCCCCCCAAAGACCAACATCGAGAGTATGGCCACCGAGCGATCGAAACTGAAATTGCCGGGGAACACCGAGCCTACATAGTGGGCCCAGAGGGCCCCCGCTATCCCCGCATAGGCGGAGCTGAGGGCAAAGGCGTAAGTCTTGAACTTGGGGACATTTATACCCATCGATTTGGCGGCTATCTCATCCTCCCCCATCGCCTCCATGGCAAGCCTACCCCATGTTTTGGAAAAGTAGTAGCTGGTAAGAATGGTGAGGATGAGAAATGCCAGGGTAAGCAGAAAATATCCCATATTTCCCAGTGGGCTTCCGAACATCCGTGGTGGAGGAACCCCGATGATCCCCATCGAACCGCCGAAGAAGGAAAAATACCTGAAGACACCACCGACGATGAAGTTGAGCCCAATCGTCGATAGGACCAAAAAGTCATGGCTGACCCTGAGGCTGGGAAGACCCAACAAAGTCCCGATGAAAGCGGTAATTATGATGACACAGGGAAGGGCCTGCCAGAAGGTGAGGCCATAATTGGTGGTCAGCATAGCAGAGGTATAGGCCCCAATCCCGAAGAAGGCGGCATGGCCCAAGGAAACCTGCTTGGCGTAGCCAGTCAGGATGTTGAGGCTAATCGTGAGAATGCTGAAAATGCCCATAAATACGCCGACAGTCAGGTAATATCCGATGGCCATTTACTTCCTCCCGAACAAACCCTTTGGCCTAAATATTAGCACGGAGATCAACACGAGAAACGCGATTGCGTCCCGCGGAAACTCGAACCATTCCAGGTGGCCCAAAAAGGTCTCCACGAAGGCCAGGAGCAGCCCAGCGACAATGCATCCCGTAACGTTTCCGAATCCCCCGAGGACGACCACGACAAATGCCTTGTAGGAGACCATTGCCCCCATAGTGGGATAGACGCTGTTACGATAGAGCGCCATCAGGACACCGGCAGCGCCAGCCAGCATCGAGCTAATGAAGAAGTTGAGGGCAATCGACCTGTTGACGTTTACCCCCATTGCCCCTGCCATATCTATATCCTGCTCACAGACCTGCCAGCCCAGCCCGATCTTTGTTTTGCCGATGATGAGATACAAAGCCAGAAAAGAGACGGCCGTCAACACGATGATCAGCCCTTGTGCAGAAGTCAGCGAGAACCACGAGGTCTCCACCCTGGGGAAACCGGATTTCGCCGGGAACGCCTTTTGATATGGCCCCGCGAACAGCCGGAAAAGTTCCTGAAGGGCAATAAACAGTCCAATACTGGAGATCAAAGGAACGATCCTTGACTCTTTGAGCATATAATAGTACATCCCACGGTAGATCAAGACCCCTGCTATTCCGGTGGCCAGCATTGCCAGGACTAAAGCGATCCAAAAATTGTTGTCAAAGGCATATAGTGCGTAGAGACCGATGTAGGCCCCCAATGTATAGACACCGGCGTGGGCGATGTGTAGAATCTTCAAAATCCCGTAGACCATCGTCAGCCCGATGGCAATCAGACTGTACGTTGACCCCAGGACGACGGCGTTAAGTAGGTTCTGAATCATCTGTTACCTTAAAATCGAACCGCTCCTTTTAAAGGAGCGAGGGAAGCCACAAACGCACAAATCGTGCTGTGACCCCCTCGCTACTGGCTTACGGGGCTGGTGTGATAATGTCTGGGTCGGTGAACTCCATAAAGAAGTGGAACTCGCCGTTCCGGATGATCTGCACCGTTATGGGTTTTATTACTCTTCTCTCTGAGAAGCCATAGAAAGGTCCTGTAACGGCATTCTCAAAGTTCTCGATGCCGTTTATGGCATCCCTTATCTCTTCAGCAGTGACTCCACCGTTTTCGATGCCGTAGGCAGCGACCTGAACGGCGTCAAACGCTGAGGCCCCGACCATGTCGGCATCAAGTCCTGTCCTGTTGCAATATTCCGCCAAGAAGCTTTGGACGATCTCCCTGTCGCTATCCCTGTTGAGATCGGTGACGATAAGGGTCCCATACGCAGAGGTATCCGTCGAGAGCTCGACGAACTTCGGAGAGTCATATCCCTCCTGACCAACAATCCAACAGCGAATGTCAAGTTCCTTCGCCTGGGAGACGATATTCGCCGCTTCGGCATAGTACCCCGAAGCCCAGAGGATCTCAGGATCCTCGTCCTTGATCGATCCCAGCACATCCCTGAACTCGGACTCACCGAGCGGATACCTCTTCTCGAAGACGATCGTGCCACCAAACTTCTCTGCCCTCTCCTTGAAATACTCACCGAGGGAGACACCAAAGTCATTATCTATGGTCAATACGGCGATTTCCTTTGCGCCGAGCTGTTTAACCACCAACTCTGCGCCAGCCCATCCTTCAGTGGATGCGTCCATTCCCACCCGGAAGACCAAATCCCCCGCCTTGGTAATCGAAGGATGCACCGCATAGCTAGAGATCAGAGGAACCCCTGCCGCCTGGAAGATCCCTGCAGCGGCCCGGGTCGGAGTGCTGTACGATCCGCTGACCCCCACCACAACTTTATCGCGCTCAATGAGCTTGCGTGCTATGGACGAAGCTTCATCCGCTTTACAGCCATCGTCGTAATAGACCAACTCCACTGGCTTACCGTTGATACCCCCCGCATCGTTGATAAAATCGACAGCGGTCTGAGCACCTGCTAGAGCACTCGCACCGTCCGCGGCGGCAAACCCAGTCAAAGGAGCAAAGAACCCTATCTTGATAGTGTCCTGAGCCGCCAAACCAGCGGGAATAAGAAGCAAAGCCACCAACAACACCGTAATACTCGCGACCTTCAGCCTCATGATCAACCTCCTCGTTTTGAGTTGAAGCCTCAACCTTAGGCGTCTAACAGATCACTCCATATATCACCCCCTAGTGTTCCATATCCATTTCCTTTTCGACGAGTCCCTCCACCAGCCCTGCAGCGGGCTCAAACGGCAGGGTTATATGTCCTTCATCTCTAACCTGCTCGTTCCAGTCCCTGGCTATCCGGACTGCGTTTTCATTCCTTGCCCAGGCGCGCCTCGCCACTCCGCCCATCACATCCCAGCTTAAGGCACTGTCGATAATGGCATCGACCCGTTCGCTTCCATCCAGAACCAGGCCGAATCCAGCGTGTATAGTCTTTCCTATCCCTACCCCGCCGCCGTTGCTCATAACCACCATCGTCATCCCACGCGCGGCATTCCCGGCAAAATTGTGCGCGGTCATATCAGCCATGATGTTGCTGCCGTCCCGGATATTGGCCGTCTCCCTGAACGGCGAATCCGCTGATCCGGTGTCGTGGTGATCCCGCCCGATCATGATCGGGCCGACCTCTCCCCTACGCACGAGTTCATTGAACGCATGAGCAATGTTGATCCTGAGCCCGGCATCGGCGTAAAGGATCCTCGCCTGCGTGCCGACAACGAGCCTGTTTTTGTCTGCATCCCTGATCCATGTGTAGTTATCCCTGTCCTGGGCCCGACGACTGGGATCGATATTTTCCATCGCCGTCCTATCGGTCCTCAATAAATCCTCACGGCTTCCGGAGAGGCACACCCAGCGGAATGGCCCGTACCCATAATCGAAGTTCAGTGGGCCCATGATATCCTCAACATATGATGGGAAGACGAACCCACCTTTGGGATCTTTTCCGTCCCTGGCGATCTCGGTAACCCCGGCATCGAAGACTGCCGACATGAAGCTATTGCCGTAATCCCAGAAGTGTGTACCGGTCTCGACCATCTTCTTGATCAGATAAAATTGCCTGTGCAGTGACTCATTCACCCTGCGCTTGAATTCCTCTCTGTCGCGATTGAGCAACTCCCTTCCCTGCTCGAACGTCAATCCCTGAGGAGTATAGCCGCCGTCGTAGACGGCGTGGCAGGAGGTCTGGTCGGAGGCGAGGTCGATCTCGATCCCGTTATCCACTATATACTGCCAAAGATCGACAATATTTCCGCGATAACCGATCGATAATGCCTGCCCTTCCTTTTTGCCTTTTTCCATCCAGGATATAACCTCGGCCAGGTCGTCGGATGCCTTGTTCAACCATCCCTGTTCAAGTCGCTGTTCGATTCGGGAGGCATCGACCTCGGCGATTACCCCGACCCCGCCAGCTATCTCGACTGCCTTCGCCTGAGCACCGCTCATCCCGCCCAGGCCGGAGCTCACAAACGTGTGACCGGCCAGATCACCTGTCTTAGGAATGTTTAGGAAAAGTCGACCTGCATTTAGTAGCGTGAGATACGTTCCATGGACGATCCCCTGCGGCCCTATATACATCCAGCCACCGGCGGTCATCTGCCCATAGTTGGCGATCCCCATCGCCGCGGCGCGGCGAAAATCATCGGGGTTGTCAAACATTCCCACCATAAGTGTGTTGGTGTTGATCACCCGCGGACTCTCCGGTCGGGAGGGGAAAAGCCCTAATGGATGTCCTGATGCGACCACAAGCGTCTGTTCCTGCGTCATCCGTTGCAGATATCCTTTTACCAGTCTGTATTGCATCCAGTTCTGGAAGACCTGTCCGCTCTCCCCATAGGTGACGAGCTCATAGGGATATAGGGCGACCTCGAAATCCAGGTTGTTGTCGATCATCACCTGCAGGGCCTTTCCTTCCAGTGTGTTCCCCTCGTAATTATCGATCGGGAGGGCCCTGATCCTCCCCCTGGGTCGATAACGGTAACCGTAAATCCTGCCCCGGGTCGTCAATTCGTGCAGAAATTCCGGTGCTAATTTCTCGTGGAGCGCGTTTGGGATATAACGTAGAGCGTTTTTGAGGGCGACAGTGGCATCCTCCGGGCTCAGATCGAAACCCCGATCGGGTGCCCTCCGGATCCCTGGTTCGAATTCCGGCGCCGGGGGAAGCTTCTCGAAAAGCTCAACAGCCTTCACCAAAGAGAGATCAACTTCGCCTTTAACCTGCATTTCACACCCTCCTCGATCTACTAAATATATACCCTCTTTTCTCATCTGTCAACATCAATTCCTGACTGCACCAGGGTAACCCAGCCGGGCCTTATAAAGCAGCAAAGCTTACCCGCGATCAAGCTAAACAGTAAGGGAAAATGGCCGGTGACCCATAATTCGGGGATATAAATCATATTTTGGTCCTTCGCTATTTGGCCTGTCTACCGCACCTGTCTACCGCCAGGTAGAGGCAGGTGTGGATAATCTGTCAAGAGATATCGACTGCAGGCAAGACCGATTTCGGGTTCATTGGGTTCGTTTATGACAACGGTCAGCCGCTTAATCTCAATACCTCTTTTTATCTCTTAGGAGGCCAGGAATCCAGGAGGTTTTAAATCCATATCTATCCCTGGTTTTCTCCTGGCTCCCTGGTTTCCTTATAGTAAGATTGTAAGCCAGTTAAACCCAAGGTTACCCACCTGAGCGAGGAATCAACGTTTCTAGCCTTTTACCCTCCTGGGGGAGAACGATGTTTTCACCCAGAAACTAACCGCGGTGGGGAAAGCTAGTTGGTTGACGACCCCCGGGGTGGTTAGCCTGGCCCATGGCCGGGGCAGAGATGAACTACGCCATCGTGCGCTGAAGGAGTTTGGTACGGAGAAGTTACCGTTCAGGAGGTTTGACCCGAACACCGCCTTCTACTACACGATGGTCCTTGCTTTCAATCTGCTGGAGGCGTTCAAGAGGGGTGTCACTGGGGGAGCATCCCTCCTGACGTGTATCCCACTACCTTCCGCCAGATGTTCCTGGACATTGCGGGGAAGATCGTGAGAACGGGTCACCTCATCATCCTTAAGGTGACGCGTGCAGTGTGGGAGCGATTAAACCTCCAGAAGATCTGGGACCGAGCCAATTCACCTCCGGTGGCTGCCATGGCCTGACTTAAGCACGAAACCGATCTCAACATAGCTTTTCACCGCCGTCTAGGGGAATGTGCGTCGGTGCGGTCGGTGGCGATCCCGATTCTGGAATTGGAAAAAGGAAAAGAGACACAGGTCGAAAGATTGCTCGCTGAGGCGACCAAAGCGATCGAAGAGGACGGGGCGGACACCATTGTACTTGGTTGCGGCAGTATGCCTGTCCAAACCGAAAAGATTCTGGCATTGGGAGTTCCGGTCGTTGTTCCTGGGATTGCGGCGTTAAAGCTTTGTGAGAATCTGATCGATATGCAGCTTGCACAGAATAAGCGGTGTTTCAGCATTCCCACGCGTTAATTAAAGGCAACCAACATGACAAAAATAGGGTTAGCGACGACCGGAGGAGGAGGGGCAAGATGAGATCAGCGGTTGACGACTTGACGGGTCATATGAGCTTATTTTTGATAAGGCAATGCACAGACTTGACAAGTGAAGAACAAACTGCTTTACTGATGGAATGTTGGGGGCGGTGAAGGTAGAAGACCGTTCCACAAACCATCAGGAGGTGCAGTATGAGAGGCTATTTTGCAATCCTTGCAGCAATTCCGGGCTTCTTTCTGAGCTCGTTCTTTCTCATGCTCTTTTCAAGAGTGATCGCGCCACATTTCAATCAGGAGCCGCTGGGCTACATGATGTCAATGTTGATCAACATCGCCCTGTGGGTCGCAGTGGCCCCGCTTGCGGCTGCGCGTCGTCAAGGAAAGCACAAGGACTGACTCACGAGCCACCAAGGTGGCTCGCAGGTTGAATGTTGCACGGTTTTGAGCCTACGAAGTTCCTCAATCCGCCCAGCGAACCCGGGCAAGGAGGAGAAATTGTCCGAAGAGAAGACGCGGACCGAGGAATTCTCGATTGACGGTGACAGGCTCGTCACTGAGGGGGCGATCGTCGAGTCCCGTCGTAAGGCAAAAGAAAACTAGCTGCCTTTTCGATCAGCATAAGCCTTAGGAAACTAGCTTTTCCAGCCCTCCTTGCATTAAGCCCTCCCGGATCTCCAACGCGATCCGACGTCCGGTAGACATCTCACCATCGAAGTAGTAATGAGAATAGGGCGAGCCGACCGGGTAGAGGTTCGTGCCAGCCACGATCCGCGCTGATACCTCGACGGCTACAAATTTCGTGTCGTCGCGACAGACCATCTCCAGGCAGAAGGGTCCGAAGAGACCGGGAGGGAACAGGCGGCGCGCGGCAGCGACCAATCCCTCACTGTAGTCCATCAGCTGCACCAGCAGCGACTCACGAACCACCACCGGCCGGTTTCCTACCACCACGTAGGAGGGTGGATCCTTCATGAACTCGCCGTAGCGGTAGCTCTCGTCGATGTTGGTCTCGTCACGGCGATCGATCCCCAGGATCTCTACCCGCGAGCGCATCCTGGAATAGAAATAGTGTGGATAGTACCTGGTCCCAATAAGGTACTCCTGAATCGTATACTGGCCGGCGAACTTTGGGTCGAGTTGCTCCTCGAGCTCGATCCGGTTGCGCGCACTAACAAGCCCCCGCCCCCCTTTGGCGCCGGGGAGCTTGGCAACCACTGGGCCATCGACTTCGGCCGGCCC
Source organism: Candidatus Bipolaricaulota bacterium (assembly GCA_034718095.1). GTDB lineage: Bacteria > Bipolaricaulota > Bipolaricaulia > UBA7950 > UBA9294 > JAYEMK01. Next base: position 9,183 of record JAYEMK010000009.1, read on the forward strand.
GGCGTAGGCCTTGGGAACCAAGATGCCTGCGTCAATCAGCCACTCCCGCTGCTTGCTACGGTCCTCCTCCCACAGAAGCACGGCCTTGTTCCCGAAGACAGGGACACGAAGCCTCTTCAGAATTGCCTCTGCACCCACGTACTCAACGAAGGAACCGTGCGGTATCAAGATGGCATTCTCACGCAAAAGCTCCTCCTGAATGCTGTCCTCGAGCAGCTCGGCGAAGCTCTCCACCACCATCAATCGATCAGGGGTAGCTCGAGGGAAGGAGGAGTAAAGCCTCTCGCGATCTTTGACACAGATACCAATGGTGCGAAATCCCTCCTGTCGTGCACCGTGAATGATCTGCAGGCAAGAATGCGAACAAATGGTAGCAATAGCTACCTGTTCCGGATTATAGTTGGCAATCGTCTCTCCAATACTCATGTTACGATCTCGCCAAGGCGAGCCAGGTCTCTAGCTCGGATTATCTCCATGGCGACCCGCCTCCCTGGCCCTACCTCCTTTAGGTATTTATATTTCATGTACGGCGATGTCGACTCCACGCAGGGGCAACCAGGGATCCGTGGGCTAACATCAAATATGACAAATTCAAGCCCCCGTGTCATCGCCCCCTGAAGGGCAAACAGCCCGATCATCCCGGGTGGATACTCCCGTTGACAGGCGCCAACAAACCTCTGTCCTGCCTCGAATATCTTCTTCAGTTGCGACTCACGCATCGTGACCCCGATGTGGCCGATCTCGACATTCTGCGGCTGGATATTTAGCTCCGCCTGCTCTCTGGCGGGCAGATGGAGAAATCCATCAAGATCCGTCTGAATCCGACGGTCAAAGCCAAGGAAGTCAAGTTCATCAGTCAACGGAGACCAAAAGAAGTTGGCGTTGAACAGCGCCCCAACCACCAACTCCTCGATCACCGCACCGGCGAGATCCTCAGCGGAGATGAGGCCCTCTTTGCTCGCTCGTCTGGCTGCGGCCTGGAACGATTCAGGCGAAGAGGCGAAGAAGAAGGCCCGTTCCAGGGGGCGATCTTTCTCCTGGACCTTCACAACAACCGGCCTGTCTATCTCATCGCTGTGTTCAAAGATCCGCGGTCGGCGCAGACCGGCCTTGTCGAGCAGGTAGAATTGGTTGCGAGGAAGGTTACGTTCCTCGGTCCGGAGCATGAACCGATTCCCCATAATCGGCACAAGAAAATCGTTCTCTATCCTGTCGTAGCCCACGTAGCAGGAGAAGGAACGGTTGGGTACAAATACGGTCCCAAGCGAAAGCAGGCGTTCCTGCACCTCGGGCTCGGCCAATTCAGCGAACCGGTCCAGGACGATAACATGATCGAACAGGTTACGATAACGCTTTTCATAAACCTCTTCACGGCCTCGCTCGCACACAACCACTGTTTCCAACCCCTCAAGCTTTGTCCCATAGCCGATCTCCAACGCGGAATGAGACCCAAGCACCCCCGCTCTCACCGTCCCGGTGTAGGAAGCGATTCTTGTTTCTATATCGGCTCTATCAATCACCTGTTCCCTCCTCTTAAAACACCGCCCTGGCCTAAATCAGTCTTCCCCTGTGGTAGGCAATTGCTGTTCCAGTTGACGAGACATCTTACGACCCTCTTCGACTGCAAGTTCGGTAAGCTCCATTGCATACCCTATATAAGCCGCCGGGGAAAGACCGGCCAGTTTGCCTTTTTTGCTCAAGAGACTGTCTCGGCTAAGGAGCGCCGCAAATCCAGCCTCATCAAGGGTACCTCCCTCAACCTGTTTCCTTACTCGCTCAAATCCGTCAGCTACCCCTGCCTGGCGCAAGGCGGTCTGAGCCGCTTCGGCCAGCACCTCGAAGTGCTGGGCAAGATCGATGCGAATCCCATCTTCATCTACTGCTATTTTGCCTAGACCGTCCAGGATGCGCTTATAACCGAGCAGACTGTGAGCCAGCCCCGTTCCGATCGTCCGGCGGACGGTCGACCCGGATAGGTCCCTCTGCAGGCGTGAACGGGTAAGATAGTTCGCCAGGAAACACAGATCGCTATTTGCCTTGGAGAGGTTCCCTTCGCTGTTCTCAAAATCTATCGGGTTTACCTTGTGAGGCATGGTTGACGAACCGACCGCCTCTTTGCCTTGAACAAGTCTCAAATACCCTTTGGATATGTAAAGCCAGGCATCAATCCCAAGGTCGAGAAGAATGTTATTGATCCTCACCACAGCAAACAGCAGCTGCGCCAGCTCATCGCCCGGTTGTATCTGAGTGGTGAGGAATATCGGCTCAAGGCCCAGTTGAGCGATGAAGTCACCGGAGAACCCAATCCAATCTACGGTTGGATAGGCGAAACGATGGGCATTCATGTTCCCGGTGGCCCCGGCCAGCTTTCCCGGTAACCTCTGCTGAGCAAGGTGACCGATCCCTTTACTCACCCGAGAGAGATAAACCGCGAATTCTTTACCGACCGTGGTCGGGCTCGCTGGCTGACCGTGCGTGTGGCCGAGCATGGGTAATCCCTTGTGTCCCTCAGCAAGCGCGATCAGTCTCTTCAGCACACGAAGGAGTGTAGGAAGGATGACATCGTGTACTGCCCGGAGTATCAAGCGATTGTAGGCCAGATTGTCTACGTCCTCAGAGGTGAGGCCAAAATGAATCCACGGAAGAGACCGCTCTAAGCCGATCCGCTCCACCCTTTCCCTTAAGAAATACTCCACTGCCTTCACATCGTGGTTGGTTGGGCCGATTCCTCTTCTTCCGACCCGTTCAATCTGCGAGACCGCCCTGGCATCATCCATCGAGAACCGGCCATAAATCCGTTCCAGCGCCACCTTCTCCTCTCTATCGAGAGAAAACGGTATCGCTTCCACCTCCTCCAGGGCGAGCAAGTACTTTACTTCGATCGTCACCCGCTCCCTAATCAGCGCATACTCGGAGAAGAACTCACGCAGCGCCCGGGTGCGCCCGTAGTAGCGCCCGTCGATGGGGGAGATCGCCTGCAGAGAATCTAAATCATTTGTTGTCGATCCTTTTTTGTCTTGCCGGCTTAACATCTATACACCCCTTGGTCCCATTTCTCTAATTCAGCGACTACCTCCTCCAACTCACGCGCTTCAAACCACGGTTTGGCAAGGTACTTGTTGGCCACGGCGCGGTAGACCTCGGAGCACAAATCCAGAAATCCTGGGGCAAGCCGGACAGGTGAGCGCGGGCACTGCTTCTGCCAGCCAGTCCGGCCAACGCATTCCTCCTTGGCCCTGGCCACCGCTGTCACCCACTCGGGGTCGGCCCTCCGATAGTATTGCCGTAGAATCTCCTTGTCCACCGCATGACCAGAAAACCGGAACCGGTTCTCGTCCGGGGTCCCAACCGTGTCACAGACGATGAGTTCTCCCCCACAAACAGCAAGTTCAAGCTTTCCGTCCGCGATCTCAAGCCCCTGTCTCCTCGCATGAGAGGCGAGGATCTCCGCTACGTTTAAGGCAATCTCCTCCAACCTATAAAAGAGTGACTCACTCAATCCGGAGATCTTAAGCGACTCTTCCCGGTCAATCGAACGGTCGAACCTCTCGAACTTGGTTGAGAACTCAACCATCGGCCGAGGCAACTCCACCTGAACCTTTGGCCAGTCTGGGTAGTCAAGGCCGAGTTCCTGCGGTGTGTAGCGGTCGCGGAGGGACGAACCGATCGGCACCGCCCGGCGATAGATCACCTCAAGGGGGATCAGAAAATTCCTCCCCGCCTCCCTGAAGTAACGCGGATAGTCATATCCCTTCTTCGTCCAATGCAGGATGGGCTTTGCTACCACCGTGATTGCCATCCCGGATGCGGCCTGCTCAAGCGAACCGTAGGGAACCGTCTTTTCCTCTACCATTAGCCCCCGGTAGTGGGTCTTGATACCGGCGTGTTCCAACAGCTCGAAATTGTAGGCACTCATCATGCATAGAACTTTTCCCTTCCCCCAAAGCAGATCCGGCATTCTCCCCCAATCAAAAACGGAGTAGTGATCGGTGAAAAGAAAACTCCCCGTGCCGGCCTCATCACCAGCAGGAAACTTGAGGATCCTCAGGTGTTTTACCGAGCCAGGCAGTGGGTCTTTAGGCGAAGGCCTGTTGAGAAAATTGGTCCTCTCGTTTAATGGGTGGCCGGTCTTTGTCCGCCGACCGAAGGCAAAGACACTGGCTCCCTTCCCCGTGCCTTTGATCTTGACATCCCCGTCGGCCAGCCAGCGGAGCGTCTGAATCAGCAACGGCAACTCCCCTTGTACCTCTATCTCACGTATCTTATTGACAAGCGGGTTTGTCTCGTACTCGGCTGCCTTGATCTGAGCAAACGGCCGCTTCTCTAATTTGCGATACAGATCCTTCCACAGCGGATCAAACCCACCTCCTTGGATCGGGAAGGTGAAATAGGCGACTGGCGGGCCGGCGTCCCATGCGGATGTGGCCAGGTGAATCTGAGCGCCGGCCTCTTGGGCCTCCTCCTCAACCAGCCGCCAGATCACCTCACGCCAGCCCCCCTTGGGGCCACCGGGGGGAGCAGGGTGCAAGTTGAGCAGATTGTACCGCTGACAGAGCTCATCGCTGGTGAAGAACATGTAGCCGACGAGTAAAATGGCGTCAAACCGATAACCGCTTATCCTGTTCATCGCTTCACTGTGGTAGAGGTTACGCCAGCGATTGCGATCCGTCCTAAAAAGCCCCGGCCTAAAACGCCGGGCAGAGAGGGTGACCACGTCGATCTCCGGGCCGGCTAGATCGTTGAGCAAAGCAGCGTTTCCTTCTTCATCGCCTGCGCGGCTGGAGAAGATAAACGGTACCTGAGCTCGGATCGTGCCCCTTCTCACCTCCATTAGTATCTCTTCCACCAACCTGATGCCGGTTTGGCCGCCGAATGAGCCGAATATTCCAAAGCGGTAACTCATCTTTCCCCCCATTCCAGCGAATATTCCAACAGGGCCTCCTCCGCTCCTTTGCTGTTAAGTCGGATCAGAGGGGCGGCGATGATTTTCCCGGCCGGTTTGCACGCAATCCCCCGTTCACGGGCAAAGGCAAGTACCTCCCCTGGCTCATCCGTGATGATCAGGTGTGACTGACCCATGTTCCACACCTGGTAGGCATCCCGATCCGAGATCATCCCCCACTCCTGGAGGGATAGAAATTCCGGCTGTGGTCTATACAGCCCCTCAAGCTGTGCCCCCAACCTGCGCCGCCGCAGGATACGTCTCAGGTTTCCCGGGATCCCACCACCGGTGACATGGACGATTCCATGTACAGTGGCCCGTGGCTCAGTGTGATAACCACCCCACAGGTCAACCAGGAAATCGGTCAGGATAAGCGACGGGGTGAGAAGCTTGTCCCTCCAGGTCGTTTGGAGGAACGGTTCTTTGCACCAGTCTTCTCCA
>JAYEMK010000010.1:0-9564 GCA_034718095.1 Candidatus Bipolaricaulota bacterium
AGAGCTCCTCGGTCGGCGGGTCGTTGTGTTGGCCAACCTCAATCCGGCGAAGATCAAAGGAATCACCTCACAATGCATGGTCTTGGCTGCAAAAGGGGAACGCCTTTCACTGCTTGGCCCTGAACACAAGATAAAGCCAGGAACCCCAATTGTCTAAATCCCATTGAAAAGGCTACAGTAGATTGCTAAAATAGATGAGACTGAGGTGTCAAGGCAATGTATGCAGTTATCGAAACAGGTGGAAAGCAGTACAAGGCTGAACAGGGGAAGCTGCTCGAACACGAACGTGTCCCCGGGATCGGTGTGGGGGAATCGATCAAGTTCGATCGCGTCCTACTTTTTGTCGATGGTGACGATACAAGGGTGGGGACCCCCTATCTCGACGGTGTCAAGGTGGAAGGCAAAGTACAATCGAATGCACTGGCCGATAAAATCATCGTATATAAGTACAAGAGCAAAAAAGGGTACAGACGCAAGCAGGGGCATCGTCAACCGTATATGAAGACGTTAATCACTGCGATTGAATCCTAGGAGACAGAATGGGAGAGATTCTAATACAACGGGATGAGCAAAACAGGATAAGTGGGCTTACTGTGCGTGCCGTGTGCCCCGAAAGCGAGGCCACGGTTAGTACCCGCCACTTCCTGCAGGCAACAGCTACGTCCATGGACGAGTATTTGCGACTCAATCCCCAGTTGTCCATGGGGCAAGAGATGCACCTCGGGATCGACCGCAGTACCCCCTCCCTGAACAGGGAGATCGACGCGATCCTGGCGACATTGCTGATTGGTTTTAGACTGTTGGAACAGGAATACCCGGATGAGCTCTCCATTCACGATGAAGCAGTAAGTGTAGGGGTGTAGGAGGAGTAACGATGGCCCATAAAACGAGCAGTGGTTCAACACATAATGTTCACGACAGTGCCGGAAAACGTCTGGGTGTAAAGCGTTTTGGTGGCCAATGGGTGAACGCAGGATCGATCATCCTCCGCCAGCGTGGAACCAAATATCTCTTGGGGACAAACGTCGGCATGGGGCGCGATCATACGATCTTTGCCACCAGGGCTGGCCATGTTAGGTTTGAAGGACGCCGTAGAAAGTACGTGAGTGTCATATCCCCCTCAAGCAGTTGATCCCCTGTTATGATTCCCATCCCGCACACTTATGTTTATTGATGAGGCAAAGATCCGTGTACACGGGGGGCATGGTGGGAATGGAATCATCAGCTTCAACTCCACTCGACACAACCCCAAAGGTGGCCCCTCCGGAGGGAGTGGGGGTGAGGGTGGGTCCGTTATCCTCCAGGCCAGCGGGTCTATCTCAACCTTGAATAGATTTAGCAACGAAACGGACTTTCGTGCCAAGGCCGGTAAAGATGGCGGCAGGAATAACCGGCGTGGCGCACGTGGGGAGGATAGAACGGTGCTGGTCCCAGTAGGAACCCTGGTCTATTCTCATCCCGACGGCGAGCTGCTCGACGACCTCAGTTCCCCTGGGGATGAGGTGATCGTCGCCAGTGGGGGAGAGGGAGGACGGGGAAACAACAGCTTTACCACCGCAGTACGTCAGGCGCCGCGGCTTTGTGAGCGGGGGCTCCCTGGCGATAAACGGATCCTGCGGCTGGAGTTGAAGCTGGTGGCAGATGTGGGGATCATTGGTTACCCTAATGTTGGGAAGTCCAGCCTTTTGACGAGAATCTCGGGCAAGAGGGCCAAGGTGGCCGACTATCCGTTTACCACCATCGTCCCCAACCTTGGGGTTGTCGACGTAGATGGAATCCATCAGTTTGTCTGTCTGGATATCCCGGGGCTCATAGAAGGAGCACATGCCGGAAAGGGACTGGGCGACAGGTTTCTTCGCCATGTAGAGCGGACCCGTGTACTGATCCACCTGCTCGACCTGGCATCCGCGGAAGGGCGCGATCCGTTGGATGATTTTAACCGGACAAATGAAGAACTGGAACAGTTCGATCCCAGGCTCAGTGAGCTACGACAGATAGTAGCGGGAAATAAGATCGACCTTGTTTCAGAGGAGACGGTGCAGGGGATAGAGAAGCGTTTTCATGCGGAGAAAATCGAACTTCTACCGGTTTCAGTGGCTACCGGTAACGGGATAAAGGGTCTTGTCATGCAGGTTTACCGGTTCCTGCAATCTGCAGAGACCGATAAAAAAAGGACGGGCTCCACCCGTAGAATATACAGGTATAGTGGAGAAGAGGGGTTTGTTGTGGATCATGAGGGTGAGGTGTTTACGGTACGGGGGGCCGCAGTAGAACGGCTGGTGAAGAAGCTGGTCCTGAACAGCCGTGATGCCCAGGAGTACCTGGAGGATCGACTAAAGAAAATGGGGGTCTTGCGTGAGCTTGGCAGGCAGGGCTGCAGTTTTGGTGATACAGTACGAATAGGAGATGTTGAATTTGAGTTTGCAGAATAGGGTAGGGCTTTTCGGGGGAACGTTTAATCCACTGCACAACGCCCATATTGCAGTAGCGAACAATGCGATGGAGCAGTTCGGCCTGGCTGAGATCGTGTTTATCCCCAGTGGCACCCCTCCACACAAAAAGGTAGCGGGTGGGGTTGACAAGGAGATGCGCTACACCATGGTAAAGGATGCGCTATCCACCACTCCCTATTTTTCCGTGTCAAGGATGGAGATCGATCGGCAAGGCCCATCGTACACGATTGATACGATAGAGGCAATGCGAGAGGTCTATCCGCAAGGGTTGTGTTTTATCGTCGGGGCGGACCTCCTTGCCGACATCGAGACGTGGAAAAAACCGGAGGCGCTACTGAGGAGCATACCCTTTATCGTCGCCCCGCGCGCCAGGATCACTCAGGAGGTATTCACATCCCCCCGATTTGCAGGGGCACAGATCCACTGGTTGAGAATGCAACAGGTGGATCTCTCCTCAAGCTGGGTGCGAAAAAGGATACGGCAGGGGCAGCCAATAGAAAAATGGGTGCCAGAGGAGGTTGTAAACTATATAAAGCAACACGGACTCTATCAGGGCAGAAAACTGAGCAGGGTGCACTAATTGCAATATACGGGAGGTAAGCATAAAAGATAGCCTACGAGTGAACGAAAAGATCAGAGAAAAAGAGGTACGCCTCATCGATGAGCACGGCGAAAATATTGGGGTGGTGTCTATCAGCAAGGGGCTAGCGTCGGCACGAGAAAGCGGACTGGACCTGGTCGAGGTCGCCCCACAGGCCAATCCCAGCGTATGCCGGGTTATGGACTTCGGCAAATATCAGTATCAACAGGAAAAGAAGCAACGCAAAGGAAAACAGCGCTCCCGGCTGAAAGAGATGAAGTTCACGATCAAGATTGAGGAACACGATTTTAACACGAAGATGAGACGCGTTCGCACGTTTTTAGAGAAGGGTCACTCCGTAAGGATCTCCATTTTTTTCCGTGGCAGGGAGATCGTACACAAAGACCGAGGGCATACGTTGCTACAGAGAGTTGCAGATCAGGTAAGTGAGATCGCCAAGGTTGACGGGAGGCCGAAGGCGAAAGGAAAAGTTTTGCAGATGCTGCTGGTCCCGAATAACCAGCGCACAGGGGGATAGGAGTATGCCTAAACAGAAAACGCACCGTGCAGCCAGCAAGCGGTTTAAGCGGACAAAAAGAGGCAAGTTAATGCACCATCAGTCAAACTACTTTCACAAGAATATGAAAAAAAGTGCCAAAGCAAAACGACAGGCGCGACAGGATAAGGAGTTGACCGGTGGACAGGCAAAGGTAGTCAATCGTATGCTTGGAAAACAGTAAGACCTACGAGGGGGATAGACATGCCACGAACACGTGGAGGGAGCAAAAGAAAAGATAGACGCAAGAAGATTATGTCCCTGGCCAAGGGCTATAAGGGGAAGAGGAGTACCTCACACCGGGTCGCGAAGCAGTCTGTGATGAAGGCATTACAGAACAGCTACATAGACCGGAGACGACGGAAACGTGACTTTCGCAGACTGTGGATCATACGCATAGGCGCTGCCGCCAAGCAAAACGGCCTCTCCTACTCAAGATTTATCGGAGGACTCGAGAAAAAAGGGGTGGAGCTCAATCGCAAAATTCTAGCAGATATAGCGGTGAAAGATGAGCGGACATTCTCTACCCTGGCCACGATGGTAAAGGAAAAGGCCGCTGAAAATTAGGCCAGTATGAATTTTCAGGATATTATTCTTCAACTACATCATTTTTGGCGTAAAAAAGGGTGTCTGATACTTCACCCCTACGATGTTGAGACCGGTGCGGGTACTTTTAACCCTGCTACTTTCTTTGGCAGTCTCGGGCCTGACCCCTGGCGGGTAGGGTACGTGGAGCCGAGCAGGAGGCCGACCGACGGCAGGTACGGCAACAATCCAATTCGATTACGACTGCACCACCAATACCAGACATTGCTGAAGCCCGCCCCGCCGGATATCCAGGACATCTACCTGGAGAGCCTTACAGCGTTGGGGCTTGAGCTGGACAAACATGATGTGAAGTTCGCCGAGGATGACTGGGGGTCTCCTACGCTCTCTGCCTGGGGGGTCGGCTGGCAGGTTTGGCTTGACGACATGGAAATAACCCAATTTACCTATTTTCAGCAAATGGGGGGGATTGAACTGGGTTCGATCCCGGTGGAGTTAACCTACGGATTGGAGCGGATCGCCACTCTCCTACAGGGAACAGAGAGCATCTATGAACTTCATTGGAACGATGAGACATCCTACCACAACCTGTGGTGGGAGAAGGAAAGGCAGTTCTCGATCTACAATTTTGAGGCGGCCACTGTGGATAGGATTCAGGAGATGTTCAATCTATGCGCAAGAGAGTGTCGTACAAACCTTGTGGCAGGGCTGATCTTTCCTGCCTATGATTACGTGCTTAAGTGCTCACACCTGTTCAACATACTGGATGCCCGTGGGGCGATAAGCGTTACTGAGAGGGAGAGCTTCATCGGGCGCATCCGTGCAATGGCCAGAGACTGTGCAAAAGGCTACCTTAAACTGAGGCAAGGACATGACTGACCTCTTGTTCGAGATCGGTACAGAAGAGATGCCGTCGGTGGAGATTCCTGGATTGGCAGAAGAATTGCGGATAAATGCGCGCGCGGCCTTCGCGAAAGCCGCGTTTAGCTATCAAGATATGCAGGTTTACTATACCCCTCGCCGACTTGCCCTGTTTGTTCAAGGGTTGTCCCCGTCACAGGAAGATCGAATTGAAGAGGTCAAGGGCCCACCGGTTGAAATCGCCTTCGACGCTGCTGGCCACCCAACCCCGGCGGCACTCGGATTCGCGAGACAGAATGGGATGGGAGCGGATGAACTGGTAACATTGCAGGTGGGGAACAGGGATTACGTCGGGGTCCGGCGTGTCCTTCATGGAAAAGCCACCGAGGAGGTTCTGCCGGAGATCCTTCCTTCGCTTGTCACCGGACTTCATCCAAGCAAAACGATGCGCTGGGATTCGTCAGGGCTCATGTTCATCCGGCCGATCCGCTGGCTGGTCTGTCTGTATGGTGATAGTATCATCCCGGTTAGACTTAAGGGGTTGTGCGCCTCAGACTGTACGCATGGGCACCGTCTGCAAAAATCTGAGCCCATTCGAATCCCCGCGGCGTCCCAGTACCTGGAGACCCTGTCGGACCGGATGATCATGGTAGACCCGCAGGCCCGTGAGCTACTGGTCATTGAGGCGGCTAAACATGCCGCGCACGAACACAATGAGGAATGTATCCTCGACGAGCAACTACTTTCACACATCGTGAACGGGGCTGAATATCCGACACCTGTACTGGGACACATTCCTGCTGAACTGCTGAAGCTCCCCGGCGAGGTGATCCGGGCCACGTTGCAGGAGGAGGGAAAGTTCATCGGCTTTGTGCAAGCGGACAGGCCCGCGGCCCACTTCATGGGCTTTCGCGATGGCCCCCCAGACACTGAGGGAATCGTGCAGGCCGGATTTGAGCGGGTTGTCTATGCCCGACTACGTGACGCCCAGTTCTTCTTCGAAAAGGACCGTCAGCAGCCATTGGCCAATGCGGTGAAAAAACTCCGCGGGGTGATATACGATGCACGGCTGGGATCACTGTGGGACAAAGTGGGTCGCATCCGCGCCGTGGCCGGCCAGCTGACTGACCGCACAGGGAGCGGGGTAGGGGCCCTCGTCGATCGGGCCGCTTTTTTGTGCAAAGCGGACCTGACAACTCAGATGGTAAAAGAATTTCCTGTATTGCAGGGAGTGGCAGGCGGAATCTATGCCCAGTTGGATGAGGAGCCCCCTGCAGTGGTAGCCGCGATCCGTGGGCATTATCTTCCCCTATCCAACGAGGACGAATCACCGACGGATATGGTGACGGTCCTCGTCGGCCTGGCGGACAGGCTTGACACGGTAGTGGGGGCGATACTGGCAGGGGAGGAGCCGACAGGATCCCGTGATCCTTATGGGATAAAGCGACAAGCAAACGGCCTAATCCGCCTGGCGATAGAAAGGGAGATCGACCTCGATTTTCTCCAATTTATCGATCAGTTGAAGGAGACATACTCGCAGATTGAACACAAGGGAACCCTACAGAAGGTAAAACAATTTCTTGTCGAACGGCTTACCCAGCTTCTACGAGGACAATACGGACTACCCACTGAGGCAGTGGCCTCTGTACTTGCAATTGATCAGGGGAATTTCTACCGCGCGTTTTTACGGGCCAAAGTCATGGGCGAATTTCAAGGACGGGAAGAGTTTATTGCCCTTGCAACAGGATTCTCCCGCGTGAGCAATATCACTAAATCCAACCAGTCCAGGGAATTTGTCCCCGCACTGTTCGAGGCAGAGGCGGAGAAGGACCTATGGCGTGCCTACCTCAAGGTGGAGAGCCAGACGGGGAAATTTCTTGAGCAGGGGAAGTACGCCGAGGTCCTGGAACAGCTACTCTCATTGAAGGGGCCGATCGACCGCTACTTCGACGAGGTGCTCGTAATGACCGACGATAGACGAGTGAGACAAAATCGGCTTGGCTTCTTGAGCGCACTCACTGACCTTTTTTCCAGTGTGGGGAACCTATCGTTGATCACCGTGGAGAACACTGCCTCCTCGAAAGGAGCCAGCAATGCAAATGGAAAATCTACCTGACGAAATGCGGCTTAGCCTCTCCGGGATTGAGCTTGTTGGATTCCATGGCTGGAGGGCCGATGAACGCCGGCGGGGAAATCTGTTTCAAATTGATCTAGCCATTGAAGGGGATATTGAACAGGCCTGCAGTAGTGACCAACTAGAGGATACGATCGATTACAGCGCTGTTATAAAGACTGTTCGTGAGATCAACCGGGCAAGAAATTACTTCCTCATCGAGTCCCTTGCCAATGCGATCGCGGACGGTCTGCTGAAGAGATTTCATAGGTTGGAGAAGATTTCTGTTCGGGTTGCGAAGCTTAACCCACCCGGGTTGGGGGCTGTCTCATGTGCGACGGCAGAGCTGACAAAACAGAAAAAGCGATGAAGGAATGGGTATTTCTCTCACTGGGATCCAATTTGGGGGACCGGGCGGCACGGATCAGGGAGGCCGTCACCTCTCTTGATCGACTGGGGGTGCGAACCCAACGCGGCTCGGCACTCTACGAAACTGAACCAGTTGGACCTGTAAAACAGCCCTGGTTTTTAAACGCTGTCGTTGCGAGTGAAACGGACCTTGATCCAAAGGGTCTGCTCTCAGTGTGCAAGCGGATAGAACGGGAGATAGGGAGAAAGAAAGGTATTAGATTTGGGCCACGGGTGGTCGACATTGATATCCTGCTCTACAGACAACAGGTTATTGATGAGGGTGAACTTTTGATCCCACATCCGCAAATGTGCCAACGCAAGTTTATGCTGATACCGCTCATTGAGATCGCACCGAACATCCGCGATCCGAAGACAGGTAAAAGCTTCTCCGAAATACTAATCGGACTCAAAGAGGGTAAGAAGGTGAAAAAATTAAAGGCAAAAACATACTAATTTCTGTTGACACAGAAGCTGATCAGAAGAGACGTACACGAATAGCAATCCTGGAGGATGGCCGACTCATGGAAATCTACTACAGCCATCCGTCCCAGGAGAAGATAGTTGGAAATATCTATAAAGGGCGAGTGGAGGATGTACTTCCAGGTCTGGGATCCGCCTTTGTCGACGTTGGCGAACGACAAAGTCTGTTCCTCTCTCGCGGGGAGATAAATGACTCGATTTTAATTGAGCACGGCTTAGAGCCCCGCAATGGAAGGATACCGATCAATAAAATCCTGCGCCGTGGCCAATCCATTTTGCTGCAGGTTCGGCGAGCTGGCATCCGTACCAAAAACCCGCAGGGGACGATGAAGATTAGCCTTCCGGGCAGGTATTGGGTCCTTCTCCCAGAAGAGGATCGAATCGGACTGTCACGGAGGATCACCCGCCCAAGGGTGGAGAACCGCATCCGTAAGATGGCTCACAGCCTGAAATCCGAGGGGATCGGGATGATCGCCCGCACTGCGGCACAATGGGCGAGCAAGGAAGAACTGCGACAGGACCATGAAAACCTGGTCCAGAGTTGGAAGAGGATTGAAGAAGCGGCCAGGGCTGCGTCCGCTCCCATGCTACTGTACAAGGAACTCGGTCTCATTCAAACCATACTTCGCGATCGACTTCTGCCTGACATGGCCGGGGTTACCGTGGACTCAAAGGTCTTCTACGATAAGATCAAGCAGTTCCTGGACTATATGCACATGGAGCGCTACCAAAAGAAGATCAAACTGCACAATGGCAAGCCCCCCTTGTTCGAACTTTACAATGTGGAGGAACAGATTCAGGCAACACAGTCCCCACGTGTAGACCTGGATGGAGGGGGCTTCCTCATTATCAGCGAAACGGAGGCGCTTACGGCCATTGATATCAACACCGGTTCCGACGTGAAGCACCGCAACCAGCAGGCGGCAATTCTTAACACAAACCTTGAGGCCACCAAGGAGATTGCCCGTCAACTGCGGCTGCGCAAGATAAGCGGGATCATTGTTGTCGACATGGTTGACATGAAATCTCCGGAGGCCATACAAAAGGTGGTAGATGGGCTAAGGCTTGAGTTGAACAAGGACCGCGTTCCGACAGATTTCATAGATGTCACCGAGCTCGGACTACTGGAGATAACCCGCAAACGGGAGGAGGAAAGCCTGGCCGACATGCTGGAGAGCGCGGAGTTCGAGGCTTGATTAATGCCGGGAACAACGCTAGAATAGTTGTACTGATGCCGCTAAAGGAGGGCGAATAGCTCAGCTGGGAGAGCGTTCGGGTCACATCCGAAAGGTCGCAGGTTCGATCCCTGCTTCGCCCACCACTCTTCTTTCAATCAGAGGAGGCGGTTATGATGACACAGGAACAGGTCGAGATCGGACAGATTACCGATTTTTTCAAAAAACTTAGCGTAGCGGCGGTGAAGATACACGCGGATCAGACACTCAAGGTTGGCGACAAGATCCACGTCCTGGGGCCACATACCGATATCGAACAGGTGGTTAGTTCCCTGGAGGTGGATCATAAACCGATGACGGAGGTTGGTGGGAAAAGTGAGGTGGGGCTG
>JAYEMK010000010.1:9664-14414 GCA_034718095.1 Candidatus Bipolaricaulota bacterium
GACACTCAAGGTTGGCGACAAGATCCACGTCCTGGGGCCACATACCGATATCGAACAGGTGGTTAGTTCCCTGGAGGTGGATCATAAACCGATGACGGAGGTTGGTGGGAAAAGTGAGGTGGGGCTGCTGGTAACCGTGCCTGCCCAAGAGGGGAAGCGACCGGAGAATATCCCCAGGAAAGGAAACACCGTCTACCGAATCCTGGAGAGGCAGCCTTGTTACAGACCCTGACGTGGATGATCCACGGCCCAACAGAGTAGCCACCTCTCCTGTGCACTGGATATCCCCCCATGGTAGAGGCGGGATTCATCGATGGCCTCTAAAATTGGCCAGCCGTCAACCTCATAGCGGTAGAGGGCTATCATCGTCCCAGTCCTCCCATAACCACCACGGCAATGTACCTCAACTGGCTGGTTTGCGGGGTCGGTGACAAATTTCAGGAAGGTCTCAGCCTGTTTTCCGGTCGGCGCACCCCCA
Source organism: Candidatus Bipolaricaulota bacterium (assembly GCA_034718095.1). Lineage (GTDB taxonomy): Bacteria > Bipolaricaulota > Bipolaricaulia > UBA7950 > UBA9294 > JAYEMK01. Next base: position 10,143 of record JAYEMK010000010.1, read on the forward strand.
TCCGGGATTGGAAGGTGCAGGTAGTTAAACCCCAATTCATTAAACCCTGGGATTTTGGCATCATCACCGGTTTCACCGTATTCATCGGAGATCCTCAAATTAACGATCCCCCTCCATCCGTTGTCCTTCAACCACTTGAACTCAGCCAGGGTCGGCTGACCAGACCGGCTGACCTTGCCCCCTTCCAGGATGGAAAAGGACCAAAAACCATAGGCCTGAGGGGCGGCTTGGGGTAAATTCATCCGGGGGCCTATTGGGCTCGGATCAGGGGCGGGAGAAACGGAGGTCTTTGGCGTCAATTCAATAGATTCCGGGGGTTCGGAGAGGCTCAGTCTATTCCTGTTCAGGCTGGAGACCACCCCGAAAATTATCGCCACGGTTAGTACTCCGACCAGGACTATAAAGGTAAACTTCATCTACAAAGGATAAATGGGAGGGGTAAAGTCTTAAATTGCATACAGCACCTCTACGGGAGAGCTTCGTCACAAAAAACATGTTGCCCATTAGCCGGTTCATTGGTATGATCCTTCTCTGGGTGATAATCGATGCGGGCATTGGTAACAGGCGGAACCGGGTTTATTGGCTCAAGTATTGTACGGGAATTGCTTGCGGCAGGTTACCAGGTGCGCGCCCTCGTGCGCGAACATTCAGACCTTAACAACCTCGATGGCCTCGATGTCGATGTGGTGTATGGCGATATTACTGATCCCGCCTCACTTCGTCGCGCGCTACAGGGTTGCGCCAGGCTGTTTCATGCTGCCGCCCTGTACTCATTCTGGGTCAAGAGAAAATCGCTAATCTACAAGATAAACGTAGAAGGGACCCGCAATGTATTGCAGGCAGCAAAAGAATCGGGCATCGAGCGGGTCGTTTACACAAGTTCAGTGGCCGCGTTGGCGGTACCATCGGGGAGGACCCCGGTGACCGAACGGACCCCGATACACCCAGAGAAGATCATCGGTGATTACAAGAAGAGCAAATATTATGCTGAACAGGTGGCGATTGAATATGCTCGCGCCGGGCTCCCCGTTGTAATCGTCAACCCAACCTTTCCCGTCGGCCCACGCGATATCAAGCCAACCCCGACAGGACAAACGATCCTCGATTTTCTAAACCACAAACTTCCCGCCTACGTGGAGACGGGAATGAATGTTGTGGATGTGGAGAATGTGGCAAAGGGGCATATTCTCGCTGCTGGTCGGGGAAAAACAGGGGAGCGCTACATCCTAGGTGGGGAGAATATGCCCATGTCGCAGTTACTCAGCCTCCTGTCGCGAATCACCGGTATCGCTCCCCCACGTGTCAAACTTCCCCAACTTCCTATTCTCGCTCTGTCCTATCTTAATACCAGTCTATGCCGGGTCACAGGGAAGATTCCCCGCATGACCCCGGATACAATCCGTATGTCCCGCCATTATATGTACTATGACCCTGGGAAAGCGATCCGCGAGCTCGGCCTGCCTCAAGACTCGCCAGAGGTCGCGCTCACCAAAGCGGTCACCTGGTTTCGGGACAACGGCTATGTAGCCAGCTGATTTTACTAAGCCATTACTGACACATCTTGTGCTTGAGGTCCTTTCTCACCCTGGGTAACCGTGAATTCAACCTTCTGGCCTTCTTCCAACGTGCGGTAACCCTCGCCGCGAATGGAGCTGAAGTGGACAAAGACGTCCTCTCCCTGCTCTCGCGTGATGAAGCCGTAACCTTTTGTGTTGTTAAACCACTTTACAGTGCCGGTTTCACGCTCTGTCATGCTTGTTTCACCCCCATTTTGTTATAAATTCCAGTGGGCAAAGCGTTCTAAACCGACATCGGAAACAGGCCGTACTCAAGATTAGAACGACTGCCAACAAACTTAAATCTAGCACGGGTTCGCCCCGTTGTCAAGAGGAGGACGTCTTTATTTAGCGGAATCGCTATTTAAGGAGTGGGCGACTTCCTTTAACCGTAGTTCTCAGTTATCTGATTTATCGCTAAACGAACTGCTTTTCGGGGCATCCTCCGCATCAGATACCTCTATTCCGGCCTTTGTTTACGGAATATTCGCTTCCATATTCGCGTTCTTCAACATCTTTGCCTTGAACATGGTTCTGCAATATAAAAGGACAGGGTCTTGGAAGGACTATCTATATGGGGAGAGGGTCTACATCATGTTAAGTTTATTTGCGAAAAGCGCCCTGGCCTGGCAGGTTTTCGCCGGGACACTTCGACCCATGTAATCCAAATTCGTTTTAGGCTCAGGAATGGGCTGATCTGTAAAAAAAGGTTCCTCGCTGTTTTGAGTGGGTAGTTGAAGATACTTATGCGGAACAGGGCGCCTCTCGCAGAGACCTGTCTGCCTCGCCGGCACAGGCAGGCGTGAAACGGTGATGCGTAATGAGTTAAGGGTAATGAGAAAGAGCAAAAGCATACTCTCGCAAAGACGCAGAGAGCGCCAAGGGAAAGAAAGACACAGGAAAGAAGAACAAGAGGCGATGTTGTAGTGCTGTTCTTGGCGATCATTGCGTCTTGAGTGAGCGATAGCGAGCGGGCGAGAGAAAGGGTTTTGTCGGTTACAGTTAGACACGTTTGTTACCCACTCGAAACGACGAAGAGCCTAAAAAAATCACCCCTCCCGGTAATTTTGGCTCGTAGTTCAATCGTACTTGTTTAGCGCTCTGGTCCGCCACTGATCACGAATCCTACAAATCTTTTATATAATTTATTCGTGCAATTCGTCTATTCGTGTCATTCGTGATTCCATCATGGCCTAAATGCTAACCATCTATCACGAATCTCACGAACTAACTAATCACGAATCTCACGAATCAACTGATTACAAATCCTTCATGTTATTTGTCTATTCGTGCCATTCGTGATTTACCCACCATGTTCTTTCCCCCTTATAATTAAACTAAGTACCGCAGCCCGGACATTCTATTTCGCGGGCTATGTCCTCACCCTCATTCGATGCCGAATTCTAAAGCCAACAGCCCTTAAACGCAACAAAAAACCATTTCGTTAGGTTTACGCCCCCTTGCTTTCGTAATCTCAGTGGTGGTAGCATGATTTGACCAGATAACCGAATAGTGGGCTTACTTAGCACAGATGCAATCGCCCATATAGTTGATAATACGAGCCGAATTGATACCATATCGCAATCCCTTGAGGTAAAATCCCAGGGGGCGAACCCTCACAGCCAGGAGAAGAATCATGAACGTGGCCCTTGAGATCAAGAATGTCACGAAGATATATGAGAAGCGCACGGTGGTTGACCGCGTCTCATTAGTGGTAGAGTGTGGGGAGACCTTCGGCCTTCTGGGACCGAACGGCTCAGGCAAGACGACCACGATTCGGATGGCTCTGGACATCGTACGACCAGAGTCGGGCGATGTGAGTCTGCTCGGCGGAATGCCGACACGAGAAGCCCTCACCAGAGTGGGGTATCTACCAGAAGAGCGAGGGCTTTACCAGAAGTCCAAGGTTATAGATGTCCTGACTTACCTCGGCCGACTGAAGCGAATGGAAGCTGCCACAGCGAAAGCACACGCTCAGGAGATGCTTCAGCGAGTGGGCTTGTACGAACATCGAAACAAGAAGGTACAGGCGCTGTCGAGAGGGATGACACAACTGGTGCAATTTGCTGGGGCGCTGCTCCACAAACCTGACCTCATCATTCTAGACGAACCGTTCGCTGGGCTAGATCCTCTCAACGTACAGTTGATGAAAGAGATTCTGCATGAGCAGAAGCACCGAGGAGCAGCGGTCGTATTCAGTACGCACCAAATGGCAGATGTAGAGGAACTCTGTGAGCGCGTGCTCCTGATCAACGATGGTCAGACCCTCCTCTACGGGCACCTTGCCGAGCTGAAGCGAGACAGAGGGTCACACAGCGTTCGAATTACAGCAGATCGACAACCCCAGAGTATTCCTGGTGTAATCGACACCAAGGTGGGAAATGGCTCGTTCGAGTATCTCCTCGTCGAAGAAACAGAGCCTGATGAGATCCTACGTCTGTTCCTAGACGTGGATATTCCGGTTGAGCGGTACGAGGTTGCCCTGCCATCTCTGAACCAGATATTCATCGAGGAGGTAAGCCGTGCCAGAAACGCTAAATGAAATGCGATTAATATTTTGGGAAGAATTGCGGCGATTCACGCACAGCAAAGGTTACATTATCCTCACGCTCATCGTTCCGATCATACTGGTTGTGGTAATGGGAGTTACTCTCACTATCCGCAGCTTTTCTACCGGTGGAGAAGAGGAACCAAAGCTCATTGCTATAGTAGCTTT
>JAYEMK010000011.1:0-2815 GCA_034718095.1 Candidatus Bipolaricaulota bacterium
CCCTGGCGGGAGACCACCCCAACCAGGAGAATATCCGAAGCGAACCCAGCCAGGGAGTCCAGTAGCATAATACATGTTTCGGTTTCCATATCCACCCATCGCGATCATCTCCTGTTACCATAAATCGGTTAATTGTAAGCATATGCACAAAATCTGTCAAGCCGGCTCACCCGTTAGTTGACGGGGCCGGTACAGCGGGTTTATAGTTGCCATACGGCTTCAAAGGGAGGGAGATGGGACGCCAGAAAAAGCTGCGTTACTGTCGGGAGTTTTCCGGGGTCAATCTGTTCAAACCGAGCGGGGTTCCGCTTTCCCAGATCGAACTCATTCATATCGCGCTTGACGAACTGGAGGCCATGCAACTTTGCGACTTCGAGGGGCATGATCAGGCAAGGGCCGCGGGGGAGATGGGGGTATCCCGCGGGACGCTGCAGCGCCTGCTCTATTCAGGCCGGCGCAAGCTGATCGATGCCGTAATGCATGGCAAGGCGCTCACCGTCCAAGAGGCAGACCATGTGGTGATCCGTGGGCCGGGGCAGCTCAGTCGCGGACGGGGTAGAGGATACGGCAAGCGCGGAAACAGGTAGGATTCACTTTAGGGCTCCTCGTTGTTTCGAGTGGGTAGCATTTCTCATTTTGGTTGTTTGATCTACTATAATAGTTACCAGGGTTCACACTCCGAATTTTCTCACCACGAAGGACACGAAGAGCACGAAGGGTTCAGGGAACAAAGCGCTTGATCCCACTCTTAAGTCTGGGGGATGTAGTAGCCGGTCCTGTTTACCACACCCCCCGAGGTGACATTGAAGTTTACCAGGAGTCATTCTTCGTGTCCTTCGTGCTCTTCGTGGTGAAATTTTTGGCACCTATCCGAACTCAACTCCAAGTTACCCACTCAAAACAATGAGGAACCCACTTTAGTCTACTTCTAAGCTACACTCCCAATCGGCGTACAGTTCGGCAATTTTTTGATTTAACCGCTGATGTTCTTTTCCCAACCTGGCGATCTTCTTCTGATCACCGGTGGAACTTGCCGCGATGAGCCCTTTTTCCACCTGCCCCAGGCTGTCCTCCAGCCCTTCGATCTCCCGTTCGAGGGCACCTATATCCACTCTGGCCTTATCTTTTTGTCTGTGGCCCTTTTTCTTCGCAGGGCGTTTCTTCTTCGGTTCTGCTTTTATCTTTTTCCCCTCGACGATGACGCGGTTCTTGTAGTCCTCGTAGCCCACGGCGAATGTCCTCAGGCGTCCCTGTTTTATCTCCCATATCTGGGTTGCCACTGCCCCCAGCAGGGCGCGGTCATGCGTGACCAGGATAATCGTCCCCTCATAGGACAGGAGTGCCTGCTCCAGGATCTCCTGGCTTGGTAGATCGAGGTGGTTCGTAGGCTCGTCCAACAGGAGGAGATTCCCGCGCATCAGAGACAAAAGGGCAAGGGCCAGGCGGCTGCGTTCACCCCCAGAGAGGTCATTCAGTTCTTTTGTTACTGTCTCCCCCTCGAACAGAAAACGTGCGAGCAGGGCCCGGGCCTGACCGATGGATAAATTGGATTGGGAAAGGATCTTACCGAGGATCGACCCATCTTCGCAGAGTCCCTCCTGGGTCTGACTATAGGTCGCCATTTCCACATTGTGCCCGGTGATCACCTTTCCAACCAGTGGGGGAAGCTGGTCGCTGAGCGTCCGCAGCAATGTTGTCTTGCCACAGCCATTTTCGCCAATGACCGCGACCCGTTCTCCGCGATACAGATACAGATCAGGGCAGGATACCAGTGAAGAGGAGAAGCCGATCTGTAGGCCCTTCATGGTCAGGACAAGCCTTCCGCTTGCCCTCTGGATAGGGATGTCCAGGTGCATACGTTTTGCTGCCTGCGGTGGGGCGATGAGCCCATTTTTTGCCCGGGCAATCTTTTTTTCGCGATCCTTGGCCTGGCGATGTTTTTGCCCTGCATGCTGGCGGCGGACAAATTCCTCCTGACGCTGTATGTAGTCCTGTTGTCGTTCGTATTGTCTGAGCCGCCTTCTTCGGTTATCGGCGCGTAGGGCGCGGGACTCGGTATACCCACAGCCATAGGATGAGAACCGGCCAAAGGCGAACTCCCAGGTTAGGTTGGCTACTTTGTCGAGCAGGTGACGGTCGTGGGAGACGAGGATCAACGCCCCTGGATAGGAAAGCAGGGTTTCCTCCAGCCAGTCTAGCGCGGCAAAGTCAAGGTGATTGGTCGGCTCATCGAGCAGGAGAATATCCGCCCCCTCCAGCAGGACCCGGGCAAGGGCAGCTCGTGCCTCCTCACCCCCGGAGAGTGTCTCCACCGGCCTGTCAAATTTTTTCCCGGAAAATCCAACCCCAGTCAGAACCGACCGGATCTCAGCATCGATTTTGTACCCACCCTGTCGCCCGAAGGAGTAGAGAAGCTCGTCATAGCGTTGCTGGGACTCAATCCCGCTCGAGCGGACCATTTCCCGCTCTATCTCACGCAATTCCCCCTCCATCTCGAGTAAGGCGGAGTAAGCCCGCTTCATCGCCTGGTGCAGGGTATCTCCCCCCTTAAGCCTGGCCAATTGGGGTAGATAACCGATGCGTATTTTACGCGCGCGATGAACGGTCCCTTTGGTCGGCTGCTGGGCCCCAGCGATTATGGATAGGAGGGTTGATTTTCCTGTTCCATTATCGCCGACAAGGGCGATCTTATCCCCACGCTCTACCCGTATTGAAAATGGGGCGAATACCCGTTGCCCCAAGAACGATTTTTCCACCTGCTCAATCTGTATAAGGGACATAGTAAAATGGTACGAAAAAGAAAATCATCAGCCCG
>JAYEMK010000012.1:0-2805 GCA_034718095.1 Candidatus Bipolaricaulota bacterium
CCAAAGGAGCTTCAGAGTGAAAGCGGGACGATCTGCACCATTGCTGGCAGGGAAGTAATCATGCTCGCGGCCAACAACTATCTCAACCTGTCAGTCCACCCCAAGGTTGTAACCGCGATGATCGATGCGACCAGACAGTACGGGGCTGGGGCTGGCAGTGACCGCTCGATCGCCGGCGATATGTCGGTACATGAGGAACTCGATCGACGCCTTGCTCGTTTCAAAGGTGCACCCGCCTCTCTGACTTACCAGACGGGGTTCATGGCCAATGAAGGTCTCATCCCTCAACTTGCCGGCAGGGGCGATCTGTTCGTCTCCGATGAGCTGAACCACGGATCAATCATAGACGGGGTTCGGCTCTCCCACGCGGATAGGGCGGTCTATAAGCATAAGGACGTGGAGGATTTGGCCCGGGTCATGCGGGAGAGTGAGGAACACGATCCTCCGTACAAGCATATCTGGATTATCACCGATGGTGTATTCAGCATGGACGGGGATCTTGCCCCATTGGACGATATCGCCCGGATTGCCGCCGAGCATGGTGCCGGGGTATATGTGGATGACGCCCACGGAGAAGGAGTGCTCGGCGAAGGGGGACGGGGGATTGTCAGCCATTTCGGGCTCAGCAGTGATCAGGTGCATGTGGAGATGGGGACATTCTCCAAGGCGTTCGGCGTGGTCGGTGGACATATATCCGGCAGTGAGGCGCTGAGGAACTTCGCGTTGAACAAATCCCGGAGTTGGCTGCTGAGTGGTGCTGTCCCCCCGGGGGTCGCCGCTGCGTGCATCGCGGCGATAGAGGTGCTGGAGACCGAGCCGCAGTGGGTCAAGCAGGTATGGGATAATCGCGACTACTTCATCAATGCTGTTCAGGAACTTGGCTTCGATACAGGCAACAGTGAGACGCCGATTGTGCCACTGATGTGCGGGGAGAGCGAGACGGCCAAAAAACTTACCGATTTAGTGTGGCAAGAGGGGGTTTACGTCCTGCCGATCATCTACCCCATGGTGGCGCGAGGTAAGGCGAGGATTCGCGTCCAACTCTCGGCAAGGCATACAAAGGATCAATTGGACGAGGCGATCGAGGCCTTCAAAAAGGGCGGAGAGGAACTTCGACTGATCTAATCAGATAGGAGGATTGAATGCGAGAGATAATCGAGACGGATAAAGCACCTGCAGCGATTGGTCCATATTCGCAGGCCGTTAAACAAGAAGGCTTCATTTTCACCTCAGGGCAGCTCCCGGTCGGGCCGACCGGTGAGTTGATAACGGACGACATCGCTGCGGCGACCAGGCAATGCCTGCAGAACATCCGCGCCGTGCTGGGGGCAGCCGACGCGAGGTTGGATGATGTGATCAAGGTGACGATATATCTGGTCGATATGGCCAATTTTGGCGAAGTAAACAGCGTCTACGAGGGGTTCTTCACCACAAAGCCTCCTGCTCGCTCCTGTGTCCAGGTGGCGGGGCTTCCTAAAGGTGCACCGATTGAGATCGAGGCAGTCGCCTGTTTAAGTAAGGACAAGACCAAACCAGCATGAAGTTCTTCGACACTCACTGTGATACCGTAATGAAGGTGATGGACGGCTCACTCGATTTTTTGACAGGTGAGGGAGTAGGGCACGTCAGTCTCCCCGGGATGCTATCGGTCGGGTCCTGTGCACAGGTCTTCGCCTGCTTCGTAAACAGCAAGAATTTCCCAGGGAAGGAGCGTGACCAAGCGGAGGCTGTGATTGCCGCTATAAACCGGATGATAATTGGGACCCAAGGGAAAATGCAACTAGCCCTTGACTCCTCCGATATTCATAATGCCTGTGCCGGGGGAAGAATCGCCGCCCTCATCTGCCTGGAAGGGGCCAATCCGCTGGATGGAGATCCCGAGGCGCTGCGCCATTTCTACCGGTTGGGGGTGAGAAATCTCATCATCGCTTGGCAGGATAACCCGTTCTCCGGCTCGGCATTCGGGACAAACACCCCACTCACAAAACAGGGAAAGGGGCTTGTCGAATTAGCAGAGGAGCTTCATGTAATGATCGACGTCTCTCACCTATCTGACCGGGCATTCGATGACGTATTCCGCATTACCTCCCGCCCGTTTATCGCCAGCCATTCTAACTGTCGTCACATCTGTCCACACAGGCGTAATCTCACCGATGACATGATTCACCGGCTCGCTGACCGCGGCGGGGTGATGGGGATCAACCTGGCCCCGCTCTTCTTGGATCCTGTCCTCTACAAGGATTGGAGCGGAAGGACTCGCAAACAGGGATCCACCGTAAGTATCCCTCGAACCTCGCTGCAGTGGGTGGTGGAACATATCCGGCATGCCATGAATATCGGCGGCGAGGATTGTGTGGGGCTAGGGGGGGACCTGGATGGGATCTCATCCACCCCGGACGGGATTGAGGGGATCGATGATTATCCCTTGATCCCGGAGAGATTGTTCGACGCGGGGCTGACCACGCCACAGGTGGAGAAGGTTTGCTGGCGCAACTTTGAGCGGGTATTTTGTGAGGTTTTGCCGGATTAACAGCGACAAAACCATGTTGCGATATATAAAGCCGGGGTAAAACTGTAAGCGATTACTAATCAAGAACCGAGCCCGCCGCAATATCCTCACCTCGTGGTTGCAGTAGCAGTCGAGCTGGCGATGCGTGAGAGGGCTCCGCGGGCAATTGAGAGATAACGCAAGATACACAGCTTGGAAGCTCACTGCACTTGGCCTATACACGCCCTTCACCGGTGCGCCCATCCTCTCAATACGGGAAATGGCTAAAGGGGGGCAGGAAGAATTCACGAAACGCT
>JAYEMK010000013.1:0-10595 GCA_034718095.1 Candidatus Bipolaricaulota bacterium
AAGGTCTGACCCCACGCCCCTTTCTGGGTCGAAACCCGCTAGTGATGGGCGAGGGATTATGGGGTAAGGTTTATGGATTAAGGGTGTCTAATCCTTAATCCTCATAATCCTTCAATCCTTTTAGGTTAAAGCGGTGCGCAGAGGGAGGCTGGGCATAAGGACCCGGCCCCTCAACTTACGTTGTGCTTGGCTCCAGCTTTTTGCTCCCCTGTTTACGGAGCACCACTGCATCGGCCATCGCCGCTGCGTCGACGTTTACGGTGTCCCCTGGTTTAATCTCTCCGGCGACCAGTCTCTTAGCGAGCGGGATCTCCACCAGCCGTTTCAGGGCCCGCTGAAGTGGCCGTGCACCGTAATGGGGATCGTACCCCTCCTTGGCCAATACCCGCTTTGCCTTCTCTGTAAGTGTCAGGGTTATATTCTGTTCGGCGAGTCGCTCATTCAACGAGGCTAGTTTCAGATCGACGATCTCGAGGATTGCTGCTTTGGAGAGGCGCTCGAAGATGATCGTCTCGTCAATCCGATTTAGGAACTCCGGACGGAAGGTTCCCTTTAATTCCTGTTGGATCCGCTCGCTTATCCGCTCCTGTGGTTCATCGGAGTCGAAGTGTTCACTGCCGATATTTGAGGTCATGATGATGATGGTGTTGGAAAAATCTACGGTACGCCCGTGACCATCGGTCAATCTCCCCTCATCGAGCAGCTGCAGGAGCAGGTTCATTACCTGGGGGTGTGCCTTCTCGATCTCATCTAAGAGGAGGACCTGGTATGGCCGACGCCTGACTGCCTCGGTCAGCTGCCCCCCCTCTTCGTAGCCGATGTAGCCCGGCGGTGATCCGATGAGGCGGGCGACCGCGTGGCGTTCCATATATTCCGACATGTCGATCCGCAATAGTGCCTGATCGTCCCCGAACAGGAACGCGGCAAGTGCCTTGGAGAGCTCAGTCTTTCCCACCCCGGTGGGGCCAAGGAAGAGAAAAGTACCAATCGGGCGATGTGGATCGGACAATCCTGCCCTGGAGTGACGCACTGCTGCAGAGACCGCATTTACTCCCCTTTCCTGATTGATCACCCGGGTGTGAAGGTGATCCTCCATTTCCGTAAGCCGGGCCCTCTCCTCCTCGAGCATCCTTTCAGCTGGGATCCCGGTCCACTGTGAGACTATGGCTGCTATTTGTTCCTCGGTTACCTCCCGCTTGTCACCCTCGACTCTCAGCTTGCTTCCCGCCTCATCCAGGAGGTCGATTGCCTTATCAGGAAGAAAGCGTTCGGTGATATAGCGCTTTGACAGCTTGGCTGCCTGTAGGATGGCCCCGGGTGTTATTTTCACCTGGTGGTGCTGTTCCAGCTGCCCCTGCAATCCCTCGAGGATCTTCACCGTCTCTTCAACGCTTGGCTCACCGATGAACACCTGCTGCAATCGTCGCTCGAGTGCGGAATCCCGCTCGATGTGCTCCCGGTATTCATTGAGAGTGGTAGCCCCTATAAGTTGGAACTTACCGTGTGAGAGGGGCTCCTTCAGCATGTTGGAGGCATCGATCGCCCCCTCTGCTGCCCCTGCCCCCACGATGGTGTGTAGCTCATCGATGAATACCAGTGTCTTCCCGGTTGTGGCCTCGATCTCCTTTATAACCGCCTTAAATCGATCCTCGAACTCGCCACGGAATTTGGAGCCGGCGACCATCGCTGCGATATCCAGGGACACGATCTCCTTTTCTTTCAGGGTGTCAGGGACCTGGTCTGAGGCGATAAGTTGTGCCAATCCCTCCACGACTGCCGTCTTTCCGACCCCAGGTTCCCCGATGAGGACTGGGTTGTTCTTGCGGCGACGGGAGAGGATCTGCTCCATGCGGCGGATCTCTTGCTCCCGGCCGATCACCGGATCCAGTTCACCGCGGGCGGCCATCCCCGTCAGATTTGTGGAGTATTTTTTCAGGCTTTGATAGCGTTCCTCCGACGAACGGTCCGTCACCCGTTGCTCCCCTCGTACCTTCTTAAGGGCTGCGTAGATCGTCTCTGCAGTTATCTGATGTCGGTCGAGTACCCGCTTCAATGCAGGGTCGGTGGCCCGACTGATTGATAATAACAGGTGATCGACCCCGATGAACTCATCGTGCAGCCGTTCGGCCTCCATCTGGGCGTTGCTTACCACTGTGTCCAGGCGTGGGGTGATATAGATCTGTGTGCCGACCTGGCCAGTTACTGCCGGCTTGCCCCGCAACATCAGCTCGATGTCCTTGGCCAATCCCGTCAGATTGACCCCTATCTCCTGCAGGATGGTTCGTCCCACCCCCTCCTTGGTAATAAGGACATAGAGGATATGTTCCACGTCAAGCTGATTGTGTCTATATTTGGTCAGGAGGTCCTGTGCCTCGTGGAAGAGCTCCTGTGCCCCTTCTGTCAATTTATCAAAACGAATCATCGCATTCACCTCGTTAGCAGTTAAATGCCTTGACTGCTAATTATATACCAAATGTGGCAAGTTGCAAGTGCCGCACAACCCGCTGCATAAAATCTCTTCGCAGTTAATTTCAGGTGTACTTCTAGCCCAACTACTCTACCGCCGAGTGCGCAAAGATCGCTGAGATCGGATATTGAGAAAGCCATATTGCTCTCTGCGTGCTCAGCGAGCTCTGCGGTAAAGGGTTTTTGAACAGCCTCCGCGAGGCTAGAATATTCCCTTTATGATCATATTGGCTGCGGCGTAGAGCAGGATGATGCCGAAGATTTGCCGCAGGCGCTTTTTAGGGAGGCGGCTTCCGACCCGGGGACCGATCTGGGCCCCTATGATGATGCCGAGGATCAGCGGCAGGGCGAGCTCAGGATGGAGGTTACCCTGCACCCAATGTTGATAAGAGCCCATAATTGCGGACGGGGCCATGATAAAGAGACTGGTGGCGATTGTGGTGAGGATATCGAGGCCAAGGAAGACGGACAGGGAGGGGACCATTACTGTTCCTCCGCCGATCCCGAACAGTCCAGCCGCTATCCCTGCAATCAGCCCGACCACAGCGGTGATCCCGTAAAGTCGAGCCCCCTTCACCTTGCCGCGCAGAGAGAAAGTGATCTCCTTTGGGGTTTTCCCCTGGATCATCATCAAGGCCGGATAGAGGAGAAAGACGCCAAATGCAATTGACAGGACGCGGGTGTCGATAAACTCTGTAAATCTTGCCCCGCACCATGCCCCGAATATCGTCGTCGGCATCAGCAGAAATCCGAGCCTGAAATTTATCTTCCGTTTTAGGACATAGGCAACAGAACTGGAGAGGCTGGTGAATACCACCCCGGCAATGCTGGTCCCCACAGCCTCGGGCATGGTGGCGACGAAACCAGCGAGGGATAGGAGTGGGACCATGAATACACCTCCACCAAGCCCGAGCAGGCTGGCAAAACCGCCGATTACGATCGCGGAGAAAAAAAGACAGAGGAATGTGCCAATATCAGTGGGCATCAAATCACCTGGACAGAAAGGGAGTTTTAGACACTATATCCTCTAGCGCGTGGGAAATCATCTTGAATGATGGTCTGGAAGTCTGTGTACAGACCGGTTACAGTAACTTGGAGTCAATACGAGTTTTCAGAAAGGGGGAGAATGTCGACACACATACCGACGAGAGAGGAAGCATTTGCTTTACTGAAGGAGTATACCGCTCAAGAGAACCTGATAAAGCATGGCCTGGCCGTTGAGGGCGTCATGCGCTACATGGCGAGGAAACGTGGGGCGGACGAGGAAAAATGGGGGATCATCGGGCTCGTCCACGATTTGGACTACGATCGCTATCCGGACCAGCACTGTCAGAAGACAAAGGAGATCCTGACGGACCGCGGCTGGCCTGAGGATTGGATCAGGGCGATTATGTCGCATGGGTGGGGGTTGGTTACCGATGTCAAACCGGAGAGTGAGCTGGAGAAGGTATTATATGCGATCGATGAGCTGACCGGCCTGGTGGTGGCGAACGCCCTGGTTCGCCCCTCGAAGAGTGTCCTCGACATGAAGGTGAAGTCGCTCAAGAAGAAATGGAAGGATAAGAGCTTCGCCGCTGGGGTGGACAGGGAGGTAGTCTCGAATGGGGCGGATATGCTGGGGATGGAGCTAGGTGAGCTGTTCGAGGATGTGATAATGGGGATGCGCGAGGTGGCAGAAAAGATAGGCCTCAAAGGGAACGTGGACTGACTATTAGTATCCTATCGCACATCCGTCCTTGCGCGGGTCTGAGCCCCCATGGAGCATGCCTGTGTCAGGGTCGATCCAGATCCCCTGGTAGCCGCCGTATCCAGCGGGACGATATTCGACGTGGTGCCCCTTTCGGCGCAACCCGTCGGCTATAGTATTGGGGAGACCCGGTTCGAGAAAGACGGTCCCACCGTCGTGCATTACATCTCCAGTCGGGGCGGATGAACCGTCATGCCTGAACCGGAGCGCGTCACCGGCAGCCTGCGGGTCCATGTCGAAGTCTATCAGGTTGACCAACACCTGCACCTGTCCCTGCGGTTGCATGTCTCCCCCCATCACCCCGAACGAAAACACAGGCTGATCATCCCTGGTCACGAATCCGGGGATAATCGTGTGAAACGGGCGCTTGTGCGGCTCCAGTCGATTGGGGTGATGGGGGTCAAGACAGAACAGGCAGCCCCGGTTTTGCAATGGAAAACCGAGTCCTGCGGGAACGATTCCCGATCCAAACCCCATGTAGTTGCTTTGGATCAAAGAGGCCGCGTTTCGTCTATCGTCGACGACTGTAATGTAGACAGTGTCAGCAGGGCGGAGGCGATGATCATTCACTGGCAGCTCGTGTGAGGCATGGTTGAGATCGATCCTTTGCCGCTGTCGATCCGCGTATGCACTCGAGAGGAGCCGGTCCAGTGGCACAGCATAGAAATCAGGGTCGGCGTAGTGCAGGGCCCGATCCTCATAGGCGAGCTTCTTCGCCTCGATCAGTACGTGGAGCAGCGCCACGGAATTGTGCCCAAGCGTGGTGAGTTCAAAGCCGTTTAGGATCTGCAACAGCTCAAGGACTGCGATGCCCTGCGTGTTCGGCGGGAGTTCCCACACATCGTACCCGCGGTAGGGGGCGCTTAACGGATCGATCCAGGTGCTGGTGTGAGAGGCGAAATCCTCCATAGTGAGGTAACCCCCGAGTTTCTGTGAGGCAGCGGCAATCCGCCCGGCAATCTCCCCTTGATAGAAGATGTGTTTTCCCCCTTCTTCGATCATTCGAAGCACCCGTGCCAGGTCAGGATTATGGAAAAGCTCGCCGGGACGGGGTGCCCTTCCATTTGGGAGATAGGTCGCTGCCGCGCCCGCATCTTCGCTGAGGATGGATTCGCTCTTCTTCCAGGCGGCGGCTATGATCGGGCTCACCGGAAAGCCCGCCTCGGCGTAGCGAATCGTCGGGGCCAGGAGTTTGGACATGGGAAGATCACCGAACCGCTCGTGCAGGGTAAACCAGCCGTCCACGCACCCGGGGACGCTCCAAGAAAACGGGCCTCGAATTGGGATCCTCTCCATACCCCTTTCTGCGAATAGCCCGCGGTTGAGTTTGTATGGGGAACGGCCGCTTCCGTTGAGGCCGTACAACTGTCTGGATTTGGCCTCCCAGTAGATTGCGAACAGGTCTCCCCCCAACCCACAGCTCATTGGCTCCATCAGCCCGAGTGCGGCATTTACCGCGATCGCAGCGTCCGCCGCGGTTCCCCCCTCCCGCAGTATCTCAATCCCGACAAGCACAGCGAGCGGTTGGCTTGTTGCCACCATCGCCTGAGGGGCAATTACCACAGATCGCCTACCTGCATTCGATTTACTCAAAGGGCATGCTCACCTCTGGCTCAGCTTACCGGATGTCAGGGATTCCCGCCAGATGATCGAGCTAGCTGATGGGCATATAATAGTCAGTCCGGAATTGGAGGAATTATGGAAGAGAGGAAGATTATCATCAGGGAGCTACTTGCTAAACACCCGGCCGATGTGGCCGAGGTGCTCTCCGGGTTGGATGAGGGGCAGGCGATAGAGCTTGTGCACAGGCTGGTCTTGAGAAAGGCGGCGGCGGGTCCGTTGGGGGAGATGGAGCCAGAGGATTCGGCCGAGTTGTTCGAAGGGCTCGACCGGGAGGAGGCATTGGGCATCCTGTCACGCATGGATCCCGACGATGCTGTCGACCTGCTTGAAGAGCTGCCGCCAAAGACCCAACAGGAGTTACTTTCTCGGCTTGAGAGTGATGAGGCAAAGGTCCTCGCCGGGCTTCTTGTCTACCCTCCTGATACAGCCGGTGGGTTGATGTCTCCGGAGGTCGCTGCCCTCCCACTTGATATGACGGTGCAGGAGGCGATCGAGCTTTTACGGGGGCGGGTGGAGGAGATGGAGACGGTCTACTACGCCTATGCCGTCGATGCCAATAGGCACCTGCAGGGTGTGATCTCCCTGCGCGATCTGGTGCTGGCACGGCCGCAGACCCGAATTTATGAGTTGTTACAAAAAGAGATTGTCACCATCCCTGCCGAACTCGATGTCGAGGAAGTGGCCAGGCTGTTCGATAGATACAATTACCTCGCCCTGCCCGTGGTCGACGCTGGTGGGAGGTTGCTCGGGGTAATCACGGTGGATGACGTCATCGATGTGATCCGTGACGAGGCCACCGAGGACATCTACGGGATGGTGAGTGCCCCAACGGAAGAGAGGGTGGACACCAAACTGGTCTCTTCGCTCAGGATGCGCCTTCCCTGGTTGTACGTACGACTGATGACGGCCCTGTTGGCGGCGGTTGTGGTGGGGATGTTCGAGGAGACGATTGCCAAGGTAGCGGCGCTGGCTGTATTCATGGGGGTTATAGCTGGCCAGGGGGGGAGCGCTGGTATGCAGACGGTGGCCATCATCACCCGGGGAATGGCCCTGGGTGAGTTTGAGCGTAAGGACGGGTTGAGATTACTGAGGAAGGAGGCTTTGCTGGGGTTTATCAATGGGTTGATAATCGGGATTACCGTGGGATTGATCACCTGGATGTGGAAGGGTGACTGTATTCTTGGGGTGGTGGTGTTCGTCGCGATGATGCTGAACCTGGTAGTGGCTGGGGCTGCTGGGGTTGCCGTCCCCCTGGTGATGCAGGCGTTGGGAAAAGATCCTGCCCTTGCCTCGGGGATACTACTCCCCACACTGACCGACGTGCTCGGTTTTGGCCTCCTGTTTCTGTTGGCAATATCTCTGATCCCGGGGCTCTAATGACATATTTCCCTCCCAGCTTGACCTACCCATTTATTCTTGCATTGCTTGTTCTAATATTTATCTGGGGTAATATATCTATGCTGTTGAAGGCCGCGGTCGGGGTGGAGACGGTATTGTTTCTCGGTTATCTTATCTTCAATGCCCCTAAAAAAGGGCGTCCGGCCCCAGTGTCAAACATTCTCGGCCTGTTCCCCGGGCATCTGCTTCTACTGGTTGCGATGTCTTTTCTGTCCTCACTTGGACCAGGGCTGTTTTTTCTGTGGATGTTGATTCCAGCTGCGAGTGTGGTCTACGATTACCTCGGCCGGGGTTCCCAGATCACTGGACGGGCAAGGAAGTCGATTTTGGCTGGGCTGTACTGTATAATTTGGGCTGATGTTTTCTTCCTCTTGGAAAGGATCATCGTTGTTGGGAGGGGATATTCAGGTCTAAAGGAGATAATACTAGGTGTTGTGCTTTTTGTGGCTGCGGGTTGGTTCTTGTCTATCGGGGCCTATCGGCATTTACGAGGCAATAAGTTCTAAGGGGTGATAGTATGGGTAGAGCGGTCGCGTTGGTTGCGGGATTGGCAATTTCCCTGTTTGCGGTGACGGGTTTTGCGCAGGATGACGCTGGGGGGGGGTCCATCGTCTCGCTTTTAGTGATCCTGGCGGTTTTCGGTGCGGTTTTTTATTTCATGCTGATTAGGCCACAGCGAAAACGGCAGGCGAGGCAAAACGAACTTGTGCAGGGCCTGAAACGTGGAGATAAAATCGTTACTGCAGGTGGAATCCACGGCGAGATTGACTCGATCAGCGACACCTCCGTAGTGTTGAGCATCGAGGACGGGGGGAAAATTCGTCTCTCCAAAGGTAGCGTCGTAAGCAAACAGACGAAATAGCTCTCAAGGGGGCTTTGTATGGCTCATAGCAGCATGACACGCCGTGATTGGATTCGCTTTGGTGCTGTTGTCCTCGCCCTTGTCGGTTCGCTTTATCTTATATATCCGTTCTGGCCACTGCAGGATGTGGTCAATCTTGGACTTGACCTGCAGGGTGGGGTGCGAATGGTCCTTGAGGCGCAACAGGTAGAGGAGATGACCTCGAAGCAGAAACAGGACACACTGGATAGGATCATCACCATTCTAAATAACCGTGTCGATCAGTATGGTCTGGCCAATGCCGAGATCAAACAGATGGGGACCGGTCGGGTATTGGTGAACCTCCCAGGGACCAAGGATCCACAGGAGGCGCGTGATCTGATCGGCTCGACCGCGATCCTCGAGTTTCGCAAGGTGATCGAGGCCGGGACGAGTCCGACCGCTGAGGTGATTCCCACCTCAGCAACACAGGATATCCTCGAAGATCGTGACAAGATTCCCTATGTAGTTGAAGGGGAGCCGCTTCTGACCGGGGCCGCCCTATCCGATGCCCGGGTCCGGGTCTCTCAATCAATGCAGGCTGCTGGCCAGCTTTACATCGCCCTCACGTTCAATCAAGATGGTGCGAAGCGGTTCGTGGAGGCGCTTAGAAAACTGCGGGTGGATGATCGTCTGGCGATCGTCCTTGACAATATGATCTACAGCGCCCCGCGGATAACCCAGTCGATTAAGGACGCCGCTGCCCAAGGCTGGAGATCGGTACAAAACTCGACTACGATCTCTGGTAAGTTTACCAAGGATGAGGCGACACGGGTGGCGATCGTGCTGCGTGCCGGCGCACTGCCGGTGGCAGTGCAGGTGGCCGAGGAAAACACGGTTGGACCAACCCTGGGAAGCGACTCCATCCAGAAGGGGATGATGACGATCGCGATCGGCTTTATCCTGGTCCTATTCTATATGCCCATCTACTATCGTTTGATCGGGATCGTCGCCGATGTCGCCCTTCTGCTCAACATGATGATCGTGTTCGCCGCATTGGTTCTGTTTCAGGCCACACTTACCCTGCCTGGAATCGCGGGGATCATTTTGACGATCGGGATGACTGTAGATGCCAACGTGATTGTCTTTGAGAGGTTGAAAGAGGAACGCAGGGCGGGGAAATCCCCACTTGCAGCGGTGAGGGCAGGGTTTGATAAGTCGCTCTCCACCTTGCTTGATGCCAATGTTACGACCCTTCTTGCTGCATTGATTCTGCTTCTCATAGGCACAGGCCCGATTAAAGGGTTCGCTATAACACTGGGGATTGGGATCGTGGGAAGCCTGTTCTGCACCCTGGTTGCCAGCAGACTGCTTCTCGAGCGGGCGGGTTTCTCTGAGTATGTCCCGGTGCGCCCACAAGAGGGTTCGTAACGGAGAGGATCAACACAAATACCGCGTCTCTTGGCCTAATTTTGCCGCTCTTGATTCTAGCATCAAGCTCGATTCCATAATCGAGTGAGGCGGTCAATTCCCCTGAAGAATGGATGTTTGCCTGGGCGGAGAGCCGTTTGGCAAGCCATCCCGGAGTGCCTATTGCCGACGCGATCTTTGCCGACGGGGCCCCGGCATCGAGCATTATCCTCACCATCAGAAGCCGTGTCAGTTGGTGGATAAGGCTATAAAAGATCCTGCCTGGATCTGTGTGTAGCCCTTGAAGTGCCTTGAATGCAGCCTGTAGGTTACCCTCCATGATCCTGTCCAGTAACGGGTAGATCGACCCTTCACCTGCTGTGAATGAGAGTCTGGTGATGGCTTGTGGGCTGGGTTGACCATTGGGGGAGAACAACAGCAGTTTGCGTGCCTCATTTAAGACCCTGAGAAGCTCTCCCTCGGTTTTGGCAAGAAATTGTTCCACTTCCCCTGGAGGGAGTTCCAATCCCTGCTCTTTCAGTAAGGCGATCGCGGCGTGCCTGAATGTTTTTCCTTTGGGTCTTTGAAAGTGTTTTATCGCCCCATGTTTTTGCATCGTTTTTGAAAGGGGGCCAGGGCGTAGTTGCTCTTGTGCAACCATAGTGATAAATGTGTCCGGAGAGGGGGTTGATTTTATCAGGTCTGCCAAGGCGCGTTTCTCGCCCTTTTTCATGCCCTCTAGGTGACGGATGACAAAGTGTCGGCACAAGGTGAATAGCGAGCCAGAGCGAAGTTCGTCGTTTAGTGAACGGATTTCAATCTCATCCCCGAATAGGAGATGACGCTCTGTGCCCGGGTGGGCGGCAACGATCTCGGCATCCCGGGCGGCCAGTTCCCGCTCGCAGCGATAAACCTCTCCTGTGAGGAGGACACATTGTGGGATAGCCATGTCATTCACAGTACAATTTTATCCTGTAGGAAAGGTGCGTGCATACCTTAGAGGACGCGCACATATTTACCGCTTCGGCGAGTTGTTATCACAAATTTCACGAATCCTTTATGTAATTTATCCGCGCCATTCATGATCTCATCATTATCCTAACGCCCATCATATATCACGAATTTCACGAA
>JAYEMK010000013.1:10695-47629 GCA_034718095.1 Candidatus Bipolaricaulota bacterium
ATCACGAATTTCACGAATTATTCGTAAGAACCAGGGACTAAGGACCTATTACCTGTCACCCATTACCCGTTACTCATCACTGTTTTGATGTTTGTTTCGCAGGGCATTGGTAATGGCGCGGATGTGTCCCGGGGTCGTACCGCAGCAGCCCCCGAAGATTTTGACCCCAAGCCCTACGAATTTGCGCGCGTAATTGGCCATTTCTTGAGGGGTTACACTGTATACCGCATTGCCCGCTTTCATCCTTGGCAGGCCGGCGTTCGGTTTTGCCATCAGTACGGCTGCGGGTGCTGCTGTCCGCATCTGTTGGATGGCCCGCAGATTGTCGCTGAGCGTGCGTCCGCAATTGGCCCCGATCGCGGCGACCTCGAGCCTGGATAGTTCGACAGCTGCGATATCCGGTCTTACCCCCATCATCGTGTGTACATGAGTATCAAAGCTCATGCTGGCAATAATTGGAAGGTCGCTTACCCTGCGCACGCCCTCCACTGCGGCCTTGATCTCGTCGATGTCGCTCATCGTCTCGATGAGGATCGCGTCTACGGCACCTTCGGCCAGGGTGGTGGCCTGTTCAGCGAAGAAACTCACAGCCTCCTTGTAGGATAAGTTCCCCAACGGACGGAGCAACTGCCCGGTCGGGCCAATGTCGCCAAGCACCAAGGCCTTATCTCCAGCCGTCTCTCGTGCTAGTCTGGCAGCGGCGAGGTTTATCCTGCGCAGCTTGTCGCCCAGGCCCATTCGTTCCAATTGCGGGCGACTGCCAGCGAATGTATTTGTGAGGATAAGCTCGGCCCCCGCGGCTATATAATCCTGATGGAGTTTCCTTACTACGTCTGGACGGTCCAGGTTCAAACTCACCGGGGGGACACCTACCTCCTGCAACATCGTACCGGTTGCCCCATCCGCGATGAGGACATCAGCCTCAGCCAACCGATCCTCGAATCGATTCATCTTTCCCCCTTCTTTTTAATTGTACCCCTTTCCAGGTAAAGGCTCGATCCCGGCCCTGACTTTGTACGGTCGCCCCTGTAAAATGTGCTGTAAAGGGGGTCTATATGCACGGTAATTTCGGCAGATATCTGGATGTGGATCTAACAGAGAGGAAGATCAAAGACTACGAGATTCCGATTGGTTGGCTTTCATTACACATTGGAGGGCGCGGGATCGCCGCCAGGATCCTGGTTGAAGAATTGAAGGGTGGGGAGGATGCGCTCTCCGCTGAGAATATCCTTGTCTTCGCCACCGGCCCATTTCAGGGTACCGGGATCGTGGGTGCAGGGAGACATGTAGTGATGGGTATATCCCCCAAGACAAACAGTATCTGTGATTCTTACTGTGGGGGGTATTTCGGTCATGAGCTTGGCCGAAGCGGTTATGATGGGATCATCATCCGCGGTGCAGCCAGTGGCCCTGTATATCTTAGTCTGATCGATGGGGAGGCAGATGTTCATTCGGCAGTTGACCTGTGGGGAATTGGCACCGGGGAGACTGTGGGACGATTGAGGAAACATTACCCACAGGCTCGGGTGGCAACAATCGGCCCCGCCGGGGAGAACCTTGTGCAGATGGCATGCATCATCCACGATGGCACTCGGGCTGCTGGCAGACCAGGCCTGGGGGCAGTGATGGGGGCAAAGCGACTGAAGGCGATCGTAGTGCGTGGGCATGAGGGAAAACCGATCCACGATCCGGAGCGATTAAAACAGGAGCGGTCACAGTATGTCAGAGGGTTCATCGACGATGAGATGAAGGAGCTCGGGAAGTACGGGACGGCGAGCGGGCTCGTCCCTCTGTCTGAGCAGGGGATCCTTCCTACGAAGAACTTTCAGGAGGGAAGCTTCGCGCTTGCGGAGAACATCGGTGGGGAAAGAATGCACGACACGATCCTCGTGGGACGGGAGTCTTGCGCCGGGTGCCCCATTCGCTGTAAACGTGTTGTAGAGACCTCATTTGCCGGAAGGAAGGTTTTAACCAGGTTCGGGGGGCCAGAATACGAGACCCTTGCTGCGTTCGGTTCGCTGTGCCTGAATGATGACCTCGACTCGATTGCGCTGGCGAATCAGCTGTGTAACGACTACGGGCTCGATACCATATCCACCGGGGTTGCGACCGCCTTTCTCATGGAGGCCTCGGAGTATGGGCTGCTCGATGACCCCATCCGGTGGGGTGATGGAGAGGCGATTGTAGGGTTGGTGGATAAGATCGCTAATCGTCAGGGGATAGGAGAGCGGGTTGCAAACGGATTGGAATTTTTGGCTACTCAACTTGGTGCCGAGTTCAACATGACGATCAAGGGGGTAGAGATACCTATGCATGAGCCGCGGGGTAAACAGGGACTTGGGATCAGTTACTCCACCTCACCCCGTGGGGCCACACACATGGAGGCGAATCATGATACCGCTTTCGAGGTCAACCCCGAGCTGGGGGTCGAAGGAGACTACGATCGATTTACATTGGCCGACAAGCCGGGGGTGGTGAAGATACAGGAGGATCTACGTTCGTTCGATAATTCACTCATCCTGTGTGCCTTCACATCCCGTTCAAGCGATGACAGATACAGATATCCTCATATTCGCTCCCTGCTAGCTGCCGTCACCGGCCAAGAGCTCTCCCCGCGCGAGATGTTGAGGGTGGGAGAGCGGAATTATGCCCTATTGCGCCTCCATTCTGCCCGTTGTGGATACACGGTGGAGCAGGATGGATTGCCGAGACGATTTACCGAGCCGTTGCCGAGTGGGGCCAGCGCCGGCCATCCGATAAAGGGGGAAACATTGGATAAAGCGATAAGGGACTATTATCGAGAGCGGGGATACGACCGCTTTGGCCCAACGGATGAGACATTACGTAGACTCGGGCTTGAGGATTGCGTCGGGCTAATCGAGAGGCAGTAAGGTGGTTCCCACACTGGCTTTCATCGGTCATCAGGATAGTGGGAAGACCACCCTGCTGACTCAGCTGATCCCCATCCTGTTGGGACGTGGTTACCGTGTAGGGACGGTGAAACACACCCCACATGAGGCCGAACTCGATCAATCGGGCAAGGACAGCTTTCGACATCGTCGTGCCGGGGCAGTGCAGACACTCGTTGTGAGCAGCTCCGAATACGTCCTGTTCGGCGGGCCTCGCCCCGAGGAGACGATCCAGGGGACTATAGACCGGCTATTTGTCGGTCTCGATTTGGTCCTCGCGGAAGGATTTAAGCATGGTCCATTCCCCAAGATCGAGGTCTACCGCAGCCTGAGCCACCCATTGCTGGCAGGGCAGATCGAGGTCCTGGCGGTGGTAACAGATCAAAAACTGTCTTTACCAGCCGGGATTCCCCTCCTGTCTCCCGGCAGGCCAGAGCGGATTGTTTGGTTTATAGAAGAGAGTTTTCTCTAGTTTTTACCCTATTGTGGCTCAAAGATTGCTATTTATTTGGCACGGCATTATAATAGGTTTTTGAAGCGCTCATTACAGTCATAAGGGGGGAAATTCCATGTCAGAGGTGATGATAAACGGGGTAACCAAGAGATTTGGTGAGCTTATAGCGGTGAATAATATCGACCTGGAGATCGAGGACGGAAAATTCACCGTCCTTGTGGGCCCTTCAGGCTGTGGAAAGACTACCACCCTGCGAATGATCGCTGGGTTGGAGGAGATCACAGAGGGCGAGATCTCCATCGGTGATCGCGTGGTTAACAATATCCCGCCCAAGGATCGCGATATAGCCATGGTCTTCCAAAATTATGCGCTCTATCCGCACATGGATGTGTACAACAACATGGCGTTCGGGCTGAAGCTGCGCAAGACCCCAAAGCGGGAGATCGAGCGGCGGGTACAAGAGGCAGCGGCACTGCTCGGGATTGAGGATAAACTGAAGAGCAAACCACGGGAGCTCTCCGGTGGGCAGCGGCAAAGGGTGGCAGTAGGGAGGGCGATCGTCCGCGACCCTAAGGTATTTCTATTCGATGAGCCTTTGTCAAACCTGGATGCCAAATTGAGGGTGCAGATGCGCACGGAACTTGAACAATTACACCATAAGCTTCGGACGACCACGGTCTATGTGACCCATGATCAGACAGAGGCGATGACGCTGGGGAGCAAGATCGCCATCATCCGTGGCGGGGTGGTGCAGCAGTATGCCCCACCGCAAGAGACGTACGATCATCCGAGCAACCTGTTCGTGGCTGGCTTTATCGGCAGCCCAGCTATGAACTTCCTCCCTGCACGGCTCGTCTCAGAGGACGGTCGTCAGCTGTTGGTCGGGGAGGGCTTCCAGTTGACCCTGCCCCCTGATAGGGGAGTTTCGGATCTGCCCATCCAGCTGGCCGTCGGTATCCGCCCGGAGGATCTGAACGGTCCGGTGACGGACGGGGATAACCTGCTTGAGTTGAAGGTACTGGTGACGGAGGCACTGGGAAATGAGCTAATCATCTACACGGACTGTGGGGGGAAACAGGTGGTTGCCAACCTCGATCCGCATCAACAGATAGAGGTAGATTCGGCCATCAAATTGACGGTCAATATGGAGACCCTGCACCTGTTCGATCCTGAGACCGAGGAAACGCTTCTGTAGATCACTCGAACAGATCCATCATGTAGAGCAGTCGGGAGTCGATCGGTCGAGGGGTATTGCTGAGGGCCCTCTCCAATTTGACCGGCTCGATCTTCATCCCATGGACGGCCGTCATCACATCGAATTTTTCGTCAAGGGCAAACTCGATTGCAGCGGCCCCAAACCGGGTGGCCAGGATGCGGTCGAGTGGGGCGGGGCTCCCTCCTCGCTGCAGATAGGCAAGGTTTGTCACTCTTACTGGCACTTCCAATCTCTGTGAAAGTTGGTTTGCCAGGTATTGTCCCACCCCACCGAGCCGGACGTGACCAAACTGGTCAACCTCTGCCTCTTCAACGACCTGTGTGTCCATCCCGGTTGGGGTTGCCCCTTCAGCGATGATGATGAGGCTGAAGTGTTTCTTTCTGGCCTGCCGATGAAGTACCTTTCGGTGGACCTCCTCCACCTGGAATCCCGCCTCTGGGGTGATGATAACATCGGCCCCCCCGGCGATTCCCCCCAACAGGCTCAACCAGCCGTTATCCCTGCCCATTACCTCGAGGATGAGTACGCGGTGATGGGAAAAGGCGGTGGTGTGCAACCTGTCCAGGGCATCGGTGATCACCCCCAGGGCGGAGGCGAAACCGATGGAATAATCGGTCTCGGCGATGTCGTTGTCGATCGTCTGGGGGATCCCTATTGTCTTTACCTCATGCTTTTGGGCAAGTTGGTGGGCCACGCCCAATGTGTCGTCTCCCCCGATGGCGATTAGGTAGTCAATCGCGTTCTGCTGGATTGTCTTCAATACCTTTTCCGCTCCCCCGTCGATTTTGAACGGGTTTGTGCGTGAGCTACCGAGCAGCGTTCCGCCGATGTGAAGGATACCGGATACATCGTCCACCCCCAGTGGGCGGGTGAGATTATCTATTGGGCCTCTCCAGCCCTCGAGAAACCCGATCGTCTCTATCCCGTTTCTGTAGCCGAAGCGTACGATTGAGCGGAGTACAGCGTTGATCCCTGGCGAGTCACCGCCCCCGGTCAGCACCCCTAACCTTTGCATGTTCATTCCCCCTAAAGAACAGATTTACCCATGCAAATTCATGTTTATATTTTTCTGTTAGTAAGTTTATACCCAGCCCGATCTCAGTTCCAGTCAAACAGGGGCTATTCATCGGTTAAGGTGCGGTAGCGGCCGACGGATCTATAGCGTCGATAGCGGGCGGAGAGGAGTTCGTCTATATCGGTTTGGGAGAGGTCAGCCAGATGTCCGATGATAGCCTCTTTGAGTGAGACTGCAGTCTGTTTGAGATCCTTGTGTGCCCCCCCCAAAGGCTCCGGGCATACCTCATCGATCACCTCCATTTTTAGCAGTTGGGGTGCGGTCAGGCTTAGGGCGTGTGCTGCATCCGCTACTTTCTCTTTGTCCTTCCACAAGATGGCAGCCGCCCCTTCCGGGCTGATGACTGAATAGATGGCATTCTCCAGCATAATCGTCCTGTCAGCTACCCCGATTGCCAATGCACCTCCAGATCCCCCTTCACCTATTATTGCGGCTATTATCGGCACGCGCAGCCGCACCATCTCAAGCAAATTATCCGCTATTGCCCCGCCGATATTTAGCCTTTCTGACTCCAATCCAGGGTAGGCCCCAGGTGTGTCAATCAGGCTGATCAATGGGAATGAGAATCGCTCAGCTAGTTTCATTATCCGGCGGGCCTTCCTGTAGCCTTGTGGGCGGGTCATCCCAAAATAGCGCTCTTTGTTCTCCTCCGGGGTTCGGCCCTTCTGTTGTGCAATTATCACCACAGTACGCCCATCGAGCCGGGCCAGTCCGGTAAGCAGGCTGCGATCATCGCCGGCAATGCGGTCCCCATGAAGCTCATAGAAATCTGTACATATCTCGCCTATATAGTCGAGGGCGTAGGGTCGCTTTGGGTGACGGGCGATCTTAACCCTTTCCCACTCGCTCAGGTTTTCGTACAGTTTGACCTTGAGTGTCTTCAGCTTTTGTTCGAGTTTTTCTATCTCCTCAGTGAGTTCGATCCCATCTGTCTTGTTGAGTTCAGACAGCTCTTGGATCTTGGCCTCGAGGAGATCAAGTGTTCTTTGATCGCTCATCCTGCCTCCGCGAAGAAGTTAAGTACCCTCGCCAGTTCATCACCCAGATCCTCCCTGGCGACCACCCGGTCTAGGAAACCGTGCTCCAGGGCAAATGAGTCGGTCTGAAAGTTCTTGGGGAGTTCTTCGGCGATCGTGTCCCGGATCACCCGTCTTCCGGCGAACCCGACCAGGGTTCCCCGCTCAGCGATGATGATGTCCCCCATACTGGCGATAGATGCCTCCACCCCGGCGGTTGTGGGGTAGGTCATAAGCGAGATGAACGGCAGCCGCTCTGCGGCGAGCCTGGCGCGCACTGTGGCGGTTTTCGCCATCTGTAACAGGGAGAAGACCCCTTCTTGGATTCTCGCCCCCCCTGACGCGGACACGAGGATGAACGGGCAACGCCGGCGCATCGCCTCCTCCATACCATGGCAGATCTGTTCCCCCATCACCGAGCCCATGCTCCCCCCGATGAATCGAAAGTCCATCACCCCGATCATCACCGGGATCCGGGCGATATTGGCGCTGCCTATTATGATGGCACTGGGTAGACCTGTCTCTTTTTGTGCTGCCTCTATTCGCTGGGGATATGGCCTGGTGTCCTGAAATGCGAGTGGGTCATCGGCCATGATCGGGCTGGAGACATCCTCAAAGCTCCCCTCGTCTATGAGTGACTCCAACCGCTCTTTTGCGGTGAGGAAGAAGTATTCCCCACAGTAAGGGCAGATGTTATTGTTCTCTCGCACCCGGCGTTTGAAAACAAGCTCCCCGCACGATTTGCACTTCATCCAAAGGCCCTCATCGGCCTCTCTGTCCAGTTTGACACGAAAATAGTGTTTGTCCTTGAAGATCGCCATCTTGAATCACCCCCTGGTGTGTTTGAACAGCTTGAGCCGAGGGCGCTGTACTTTATCTCCTTTGTGGATGCTTTCAGGTAGAACCGAGCCACTGGATAGCACCATGGAGAGCGCATCGTCCACAGGTATGTCGAGGTAGGTAACCTTTCGTTTGGGGATGATCAGCATGTAACCGGAGAGGGGATTTGGGGCTGTTGGGGTGTATACGAGGATACATTCCTCTCCTATCGCCTCCTGTAGCTTCCCCACCCGCTCATTGGTGACCAATCCGATGGCGTTTATCCCCTCCTTTGGGTACTCGAACATGACGACCTTTTTAAATGAGGTCGCATCGCCCCGAAGGATGGCTGAACTGAATTGCTTCAGTGTACGGTACATCTTGCGCACCCCAGGGATGGTGAACAGGATACGCTCCATGTAATAGTGAATGCTTCTACCGAGGAAGTTGCGGGTGATGAGCCCGATCAACAGGATGAGGATTACGGTCATGTAGATCCCCATTCCCGGGATCCAGCGGCCGAGTGCCCGCTCTACGGTCTGACCGAATGGGGTGGATCTCCCCACCATTCCGTTTATCAGTTGGTAGAGGAACCATAATATGTAAAGTGTCCCCCCGATTGGCAGGATTGCCAACAGTCCACTTACGAAGGCATCTCTCAGGTGCCGCAGGAATCTTCTCAGCATATCAGCTGGCGGTTTGCTCGCTTTACCTACCTTCCTCCTCCATTTACGCATTATAGATCATCATGTTTGTTCACGCACCTTGGGCGGTGGTCATCTCGACCGTTTTTTCTAGAGAATTTGCGAGAAGCAAACAGTTTGACTAGTATCTAAGGGATTTTTCAATTTACTACTCTAGGAGGTAAAACTGTGTCGGAGTTGACCAGATGGGTTAAGAAGGATCCGGCCAAGGAGAATGTCTTCTGGCCGAGTGATCAGATGAAGGAACGGGCCTGGGCCTCGGATGAATCGATCTACGAGCAGGCAAAATCCGATCCCGAAGGGTTTTGGGCTGAGCAGGCTGAGGGGCTCGACTGGTTTAAGCGCTGGGAAAAGGGCTACGAATTTAAACCTCAGGGATACCAATGGTTTATAGGGGGGAAAGTTAATATTTCCCACAACTCTCTTGATCGCCATATAGAGAATGGTCGGGGGAAAGACATCGCCCTTATTTGGGAACCGGAGCCGGTTGCGGAGGAGGCCATCAAGTTTACCTATAGCGAGCTTCACCGCCTCGTTTCCAAATTCGCCAACGTGCTCAAGGGGCTCGGGGTAAACAAGGGAGATCGCGTTGGAATATATCTTCCGATGATCCCCGAGGCTATCATCGCCATGCAGGCCTGCGCTCGGATCGGTGCCCCGCACAGTGTGGTCTTCTCGGCCTTTAGCCCTGACTCGCTGCGTGATCGATTGATCGATGCCGGCGCCAAGGTGTTGATAACGGCCAATGGCTACTGGCGCCGCGGCAAGCAGATAAACCTGAAAAAGAACGCCGATAAAGGTGTCGAAGGGACACAGGTAGAAAAAATGGTGGTAGTGAAGCGGCTCGCCGGGGATGTCCCGATGACCCCCGATCGTGATCTTTGGTACCACGAACAGATGGAAGGGGCGAGTGAGGATTGCCCGCCTGAGGAGCTGGATTCTGAGGATCTCTCCTTTTTGCTTTACACCTCGGGGACAACC
The DNA here is from genome assembly GCA_034718095.1 of Candidatus Bipolaricaulota bacterium. Lineage (GTDB taxonomy): Bacteria > Bipolaricaulota > Bipolaricaulia > UBA7950 > UBA9294 > JAYEMK01. The sequence continues at coordinate 19,870 of JAYEMK010000013.1, forward strand.
GGAAAGCCAAAGGGGATCATGCATACCACAGGTGGTTATGCGGTCCAGTCTTACATTACCACCAAATGGAATTTCGACCTACATCAGGGGGACATTTTCTGGTGCACGGCCGACGTGGGCTGGATCACTGGCCATACATATATTAACTATGGACCGTTGATGAATGGGGTAACCAGTGTGATGTACGAGGGCACACCGGACAGCCCTGATTACGGGAGGATATGGGCGATCGTTGAAAAACATAAGGTCACCCAGCTGTACACTGCCCCCACCGCAATCCGCATGTTCCTCAAGTGGGGGAATGAATGGCCGGCCAAGTACGATCTATCCTCGTTGCGGCTGCTGGGGACAGTGGGTGAGCCAATCAACGTCGATGCCTGGCTATGGTACTTTGAGCACATCGGCGGCGGGCGCTGCCCGATCATCGATACCTGGTGGCAGACTGAAACCGGGGCCACTATGGTAAACAACCTTCCTGGAATCGGGCCGTTTATCCCCACCGTTGCCGGAAGACCGTTCCCAGGGATTCAGGCCGACATCCTCGATGCCGGTGGGACATCGGTGAAGGTAGGGGCCGGTGGCTATCTGTCTATTTTGAATCCTTTCCCTCCGGCATTGACGCGAGGGATCTACGGGGATATGGAGAGATTCAAGAATGAGTACTACAGCGACTATGGACCGGAGCGCTACTATACAAGCGATGGGGCGCGGATGGATGAGATGGGTAACATCCGCATTACCGGCAGGGTCGATGACGTTATGAATGTCGCCGGGCATCGGCTTGCCACCGCTGAGGTGGAGAGTGCCCTCACCGAGAACGAGAGGGTGAGCGAGGTCGCGGTCGTCTCCAGACCACATGAACTGAAAGGAGAGGTACCGGTCGCCTTTGTCCTGCTGAAGGCAGGGATGAGGGGGTCGGATGACATCCGCGCTGGGTTGCTCAAGACGGTGAGTGAACTCATCGGACCTACAGCACGCCCGGATGAGATCTTCTTCGTGGATGACGTGCCGAAGACCCGTAGTGGGAAGATTATGCGTCGGGTCTTGAAGTCATTGGTGCAGGACAAGCCTGTCGGGGATATAACAACATTGAGGAACCCTGATATCGTAGAACACCTAAAAGAAGTCGTCGACTACAAGGGCTGAGGAGGTCTTAAGGTGAGCGAACAAAGCAACCGTCTTGCCAACGTTGGTGCACTGGGATTGGGTGGATTTGCCCTGTCGACGTTTATCCTTAACATCGTAAACGCGGGTTGGGTCACCGCGCCAAGCCTAGGGATAGTAATGCCTGTGGCCATGTTCTATGGGGGAGTGGCGCAATTTACGGCCGGGATGTGGGACGTACGGCGCGGGGATATCTTCGGCGCGACCTGTTTTAGTTCATTCGGCGCGTTTTGGATGGGCCTTGCCTCATTCTTCTTTTTAAAACTGGCTGGCCTGCAGGGTTTTGTCGATGTCCCCCCGGAGGGGATCGCCATCGTATTGATAGCATGGGGAATCTTCACTGGGTATGCGACAATTGCCTCGTTCAAGCTTCCAAAGGCTGTAATGTGGGTATTTATCACGTTGACGATTCTTTTCTTCCTGCTCGCTATCGGCGAGTTCAGCCCGGTTGTGCACAAGATAGCAGGTTACGAAGGGATCCTATGTTCACTGATAGCATGGTACGCATCGGCCGGGATTCTGATTAACACTGTACACGGCCGCAGCGTGCTCCCACTGGGGGAGAGAGGGTAAAGACCGCACGGGGCAAGGATATATATCTGCCCCGGCTCTATGATGAGGGATCATGGCAGAGATCGCTGAGGAGCTTGTGCACGTCAGGAAGGAGCATGATTCGCTGGAGAGGAGGCTGAGCGATCCTGAGGTAATCGCTGGCCCCTCTTACCGTGAGCTGACTCAGCGCTATGCCTATCTGCGTGAGGTGGTGAAGCTTGGGGATGAATGGGAGCGGCTCCGCTCCTCGATCGCTGAGGAAGAGGAATTGTGGGAAAACGAAGAGGAGCTGCGGGACGAGTTAGAGGAAGAGCTGGCTGAGGATCGCGGTCGTCTAAAAGAGTTAGAGGATAGGGTTATCCGGAGGCTTCACCCACCGGATCCCAGCGATGCCAAGAACGCGATCGTGGAGATAAGGGCCGGGACAGGTGGGGACGAATCGACCCTGTTTGCCGCTGATCTGTTCCGTATGTACTCCCGTTATGCTGAGAAGAATGATTGGAGGGTGTTGTTGCTTGACAGTCACCCCACCCCACTCGGTGGATTCAAGCAGGTGATCTTTGCCATTGAGGGGGCAGGGACATACGGTCGTTTCCGCTATGAATCAGGTGTCCACCGTGTGCAGCGCGTTCCGGAGACCGAGTCCTCCGGCCGTATACACACATCTACTGCAACGGTAGTGGTGCTGCCCGAGGCTGAGGAGGTGGAGGTGAATATAGCGGGGGATGCTCTCAGGATAGACACTTTTCACTCCACCGGGCCCGGTGGCCAGAGCGTCAACACCACAGATTCTGCAGTGAGGATCACCCATTTGCCCACCGGGCTCGTGGTGAGCTGTCAGGATGAGAAATCTCAACATAAGAACAGGGCGCAGGCGATGAGGGTATTGCGGGCCCGGTTAAAGGATCTCTACGAGCAGCAGAAACAGGCGGAGATCACTGCGACGAGGCGAAAACATATCGGTTCCGGCGACCGCAGTGAGAAGATCCGCACCTATAACTTTCCCCAGAGCCGGGTCACCGATCATCGTATCAATTTCACCCTTTATCAGTTAGAGGGGATCCTCGCCGGGGAATTGAATCCACTTATCGATCGGCTGCTCGAGGCGAGGACTAAGGAGGTCTTGTCCTAAAAGGCTGTCTATTTCATCGTTTTCGTCCTTGACAAAGGGTAGCCCTCCTGCTATTCTATTGCTTGTTGTGCGGGTCTGTAGCTCAGTCGGTTAGAGCGCTCGCCTGATAAGCGGGAGGTCCCTGGTTCGAATCCAGGCAGGCCCATTTCTCTGTAAAAAAAAGGAGGGGCTGTGGCAAATACGCAGAGCGAAGATGAGAGATTGGTACGGGCAATCGACAAGGGCCCGGGGGGACAGATCCATATTCGTCTGTCTCACTTCCGCGAGCGTGATTATCTCGACATCCGTAATTTCTTCCAAACGGAGGGCGAAGAGTGGAAACCGACCCGGAAGGGGATCGCCATCCCTATAGAGCTGTACGGGGAGTTAATGGCTGCGCTAAAGGAGGCTGAGCCGCTGATCCTCGAGCGCTCGGCTGATGCGCAGGCTTGATCCACCAGGCGGTATTTTGCATAATGGGTCAAATCGGTCCCGTCGTCTAGTGGCCTAGGATATCGGGCTCTCATCCCGGCGACAGGGGTTCGAATCCCCTCGGGACCAATTGAGTTATGGGCAAAGTCTTTTGTCTTCTAGGGGCTGGGGTCGTCATTGGGGTCGATCGTCTTCTCAAGTTTTGGGTAGAGGGCTCTTTGGAGCTTGGTCGATCGTGTTCGCTTTTGGATGGGGCAGTCTCCTTGCGCCGGGTGCATAACCCCGGTGGTGCGTTGGGGATATTTGCGAGCTGTCCGAATATTTTCCTCATCGTGGCGGCCGTGGTGTCCACAGGACTTTTCATCGCTGTCCTTACAGCGGATCTGCCCGGACCGCTGGTAAAAGTAGGTGTTTCTCTCCTACTGGGTGGGGCGGTGGGGAACCTGATCGATCGGCTACTGTTCGGTTATGTGATCGATTTCATTTTAGTTTACCGGTTTCCCGTGTTTAATCTGGCCGATGCCTGCATAGTGATAGGGGTGGGGTTGATCCTGCTCCGATGGTTGCTTTAACCTGAGAAAATGGACTTTTGCGGTAGATTTATCGTCTTCGAGGGGCTGGATTTCACCGGCAAGTCGACACAGGTCAGGTTGCTCGCGGCCAGGCTGAGGGAGGCCGGTTATCCGGTGGTGACTACCCGGGAACCGGGAGGGACCCCCGTTGGCGAAGAGGTGCGGAGGGTAATATTGTCGACAAAAAGCGTTAAGCTACTTCCTCTCTCTGAGCTTCTCCTCTTCATCGCGGCCCGGGCCCAGCTCTGCGCGGAGGTGATTGAGCCCGCCCTGCGACAGAATAAGGTCGTCATCTCCAGTCGCTACCGATTATCCAGCGTTGCCTACCAGGGGTACGGTCGTGGGATTGACCTCGAGTTGGTGCGGCGGCTGAACGAGGAGGCCACAGGAGGACGATGCCCCGACCTTACCTTTTTAATTGACCTTCCCGTGTCGACTGCCCTGGCGCGTAAGAAGGGGGTGGGTGATCGAATTGAAGGGGAGGATAGTGCCTTTTACCGGCGTGTACAGGATGGATATATTCAACTTGCGCGTGGGGACTCAAGTATTCATCGGATCGACGGTACCCTGTCCAGGGGAGAGATAGCTGCTCAGGTGAGGGCGCGGCTTGACCTGTAGTTTTCAGGACGATCGGGTATCATAATTTTTTAAGTATCGTGAATAAGGGGGAAAAAATGGACTTCGTGTGTTTGAAGGACGACCTGGTTTTTGGGGTTAAGCTCGCCAGCTACGCCCTGGGGACCCGGAGCAGTATGCCCATCCTGGCCGGTATCAAAATGGAGATCGAGGGGGATGCGCTGCGTATATATGCCACAGATTTAGAACGGGCCATACATTGCGAGCTCCCGATCGAAAACCGGGCGGGGAACGAATCAGTGGTGTTGAACGGGGCTGTACTGTCGCGGATCGCCTCCCGGCTTCCGGCGGACAATCGAATCTCCTTGAGGACGGGTTCTGAGGACGGCACACTGGTCAAGCTCCAATGTGGGGAGAGCAGCTTTGATCTACTAACCCTGCCGGTGGAGGATTACCCTGATGTAGCCCCTCTGCCCCAATCGAAAATCGGCACCCTTGATGTTGGACTGTTCCACCGCGGGATCGAGCAGACGGTATTTGCTGCTCTGCGTGCAGGGGAGACAACCAGGCTCAATCTTACTGGCGTAAACATGGTTCTCAAACAAGGTTCTCTGAAGCTGGTTGCCACGAACGGCTATCGTCTCTCATTGAAGGAGATCGCGGCGGACGAGGTTCTCGCAGAACAGGAATACCTGATCGACGCGAGCGTCCTCACTGATTTGGACAGGGTCCTCTCTCAGCTGGACAGTGACAAGGTCCACCTGCACAAGGGTGAGGGGGAGGTCTTCTTCCACACGGGCGGGGTTACTTTTATGGCGAAGACGATTGCGGAGGAGTTCCCCGACTTTGAGCAGGTAATCCCTCAGGATAACCAGATCGGTCTGTTTTTCGAACGTCGTGCGTTGTTGGAGACACTGCAGCGGATCGAGATCACCGCCGCCGAAGAGTCAGGGGCGGCGACAATTCAGGTAAGCAGCGAGGAGAGTGCTGTTCGTATCAATTCATCATCCGCGGACAAGGGGGAGGCCATGGAGAGGGTACGATTGAAGAAGGTCCCCTCTCAAGATATTGAGGTCTCATTCAAGGCTGAGTATTTGATCGATGCGCTAAAACGGATGAATTCGGATGAGGTGGTTCTGTGGCTCACTGATTCTGAGAAGGCCGGCCTTTTTGAGCCCTACGGAGAAAATATCCCCCAGGAAGACCAGGGCTTCCTCTATGTGTGCATGCCGGTTCGCATTTCGGGCCGATCCAATGACTAATCGTCTCCCCGATCTGCATTGATTAGTAAGGAGCGGACGGAGTCGACCCCGGCTCGCAGTGCCTGGTTGAGTTCTTCGACATTTCCCCCACCCCCTTGAGCGAAATGGCGGTTTCCGCCCCCGCTCCCACCGAGGGGGGCGGCTGCGGTGCGGACGATGCTTTTTGCATCGACCGCTGCAATATCTTTGCTTACCTTGCAGATGATTATCCCACTTCCAGCGATCTCCCCTGCTAACAGTACGACCGCCGGGTGCACCCGCTCCTCTGTCAGATCGGCGAGACGCTTGATCTGTTCAATCTCCATGTCGAACCGACCGGAGACGATGGCCACAGCACCGATTCTTTCACCATGTGCGAGAAGCTCATCTCGTTTACTGCTTAAGATCTCCTCGGTCATCTGTCCCACTCTGCTGTGTAGATCATCGAGCTCGGCATGCAGGCGGTTCAACCCGGCCAGTGGCTCATCCCCCAGCTCTTCCCGTAGCTGGTTAAGAAGACCCTCAGTGGTACGCCAGCTGCGGATTGCGCCTTCGCCGGTGACGGCGCGGATGCGCCTGGTCCCTGCTGCCACAGCCTCCTCGGACACAAGCTTGATGACCCCGATCTCCCCGCTTCGATTTACGTGCGTTCCCCCGCACAACTCGCGGCTGTATTCTCCGACCGAGACGACGCGGACGAGGGCCTTACCCCTGTACTCCTGTTCGAAGTGGGCGGTTGCGCCCGATGCCTTCGCCTCTGCAAGCGGCATCTGTTCAGTTTTTACTGGTAGATCCTGTAAAACAACGGAGTTGACCAGATCTTCCACCTTTAAAAGTTCCTCCGCGGTGAGCTTTTCGAAGTGAGAGAAGTCAAACCGTAATTCCTCGGCGGAAACATATGATCCGGCCTGGATCACATGTCCTCCCAGCACCTGACGCAGTACCTTGTGAAGGAGGTGGGTTGCCGTGTGATTGCGTGCGATTTGCCGGCGGCGTGCTGCGTCGACGATCAGGCGACATTGATCTCCGCGGTCAAATGCCCCAGCAGCGATCCGGACCCGATGGATGAATGCCCCCTGCGAGTCCTTTTGCACGTCGAGGACCCTGGCTCGCCCTGGCTGATCAATGTTTTCAATTCTTCCCGTATCGGCGGTCTGCCCGCCCGCCTCAGCGTAGAATGGGGTCTTGTCGAAGATGAGCTCCGTTTCGGCGTGGTCTTCAGAATAAATCCCTTGTATATGTCCTTCCGCTTCGATCTTTTCATAGCCGACAAATTGGGTGGGATCTTCCCCTCCCCCTCTGACTGAAACAATATCCGCTTTTAGGGAGGAGGTGCGGGACCGTTTTCTCTGCCTGGCCATCTCCTTCTGGAATCCGTCCTTATCGATACCGATTCCCTGCTCTGCCGCGATCTCCTCGGTCATTTCGAGTGGGAACCCGTAGGTGTCGTATAGGCGGAAGGCATCCACGCCTGGGAGGACTTTTTTTCCGGCTCGCTTGAGATCAGCTATGAACTGTTCGAGCCTCGCCTCTCCCTCAGACAGTGTCCGCTCGAACCGCTCCTCTTCCTGTTGTGTCGCTCTTAAGATGAAATCCCTCCGCTCGATCAGTTCACCATAGTAATCGCCCATCAGATCGATGACAGCCTGTGTCAGTTCGCCTAGGAATCTCGACTCAAGCCCAAGCCGTTTTTCGAAGCGGATCGCCCGGCGCATGATCATCCTTAATACGTAACTCTTCCCCTCATTTCCGGGGATGACATTATCAGCGAGGAGGAATGCTATTGCGCGGGCATGATCGGCAAGAACCCTGTATGCCACGAGCTTTTCTTGTTGGGAAATGTCTAGCTCTCGGGCCGGGCATCGTTTGCGGATTCTCTCCATGAGCGGCAGGAAGAGATCCGTGTCATAGTTTGTATTTGCATCCTGCAGAATGGCCACCAATCGCTCAAAGCCCATCCCTGTGTCCACCCCCGGGTTGAGAAGTCTTCTACGGGAGCCATCATTAAGCTGCTCATATTGCATGAACACGAGGTTCCATACCTCCCACCAACGGTCGCAGTCGTTATCCAATCCTGGTGAGCAGTTCTCTTTGCCGCATGTGCAATACTCTGGGCCGCGATCCCAAATCAGCTCAGTATTCGGCCCACACGGCCCTATATCCCCCATCATCCAGAAGTTTGTCTCCTCCCCCATGTGGTGGATCTTCTCCGTGGGGGCCCCGCTGACCTTTCGCCACAGGTCGGCACTCTCTTTGTCATCTTTGTACACCGTGAAGTGAAATCTATCCCCGGGCATTTTCAGGACCGAGGTCAGAAACTCCCATGCGAACCTGATCGCCTCCTCCTTAAAATAGTCCCCGAAGGAAAAGTTACCGAGCATGAGGAAGAAGCTATGATGGCGGGGGGAGGGCCCTACCTGTTCGATGTCGTTGTGTTTTCCCGAAACCCGCATGCACTTCTGGATGGTGGCGGCACGGGTATAGGGTCGTTTTTCCAACCCAAGGAAGGCGTTCTTAAATTGTACCATCCCCGCATTGGTGAACAGGAGGGTCGGATCGTCCGTTGGCACTAGTGATGAACTGGGGAGGACGGCGTGGCCTTTTTTTTCAAAAAACTCCAAAAATAGTCTATGAACCTCTCTCCAGGTAAATTTGTTCACCTAGCTCACCTTTCTTGTTCTTTGTCCGTGTAGGAAAATTCTAAATAGATCCCGCCGCGAAATCAAAGCCAGCCCAGGGTTGCACAATTGATCTGGTATAGTTACACTTTTTGTTACTATGTTTTTCCTTCAGTTCAGTCACCAACTCGGCGAGAGAGAGTCATGGGCGGTATAAGTCGATATATTTTGCAGCGGTTGCTGTTGACCATTCCGATGCTTCTCATCCTTCTGACGTTTGTTTTTCTCATCCTGCGGGTGATGCCCGGGGACCCGGTGATGGCGATGCTCGGCGGAAGGAACGTATCTCCTGAGTTGATCGCGGAGTACCGCCACAGGATGGGGGTCGATTGTCCGATCCTTGTGCAGTATGCCGAATACCTCGGTGGGATTATCCATGGTGACTTTGGCGATTCGTTTCGGACAAGCCAACCTGTTGTTAAGGAGCTGTTCCTGCGCTTTCCTGCTACACTTGAGCTGGCTTTCTTTGGATTGTTGTTCGCTGGGATCTTCGGTTTTGGCAGCGGGTTGATTGCTGCTGTTCGTGTCGATCGGCCAATAGACCATGCTGTACGTATATTTCACATCGGCTCGTTTGCCACCCCTCTTTTTTGGTTCGGCCTTATGCTCCAGGTTTTCCTTGCCGTTAAACTCGGCTGGTTCCCGGTTGCTGGTCGGGTTGGTGGACGAATCGCCTTTACCTTTCAATCGATCACTGGATTCAGCTTGTTCGATTCTCTCTTGAGCGGCGATACCAAGGTGATGGCGGATGTCGCGAAACACCTGGTCTTGCCATCGATCACTTTAGGGTTTGCTCTAACCGGTTTGCTCGGTCGGATGAGCCGGGCGAGCATGCTCGAGGTGCTCGACCAGGACTACGTTACCACCGCTCGGGCGAAGGGTGTTAAGGAGCGGATCGTCATCATGTCACACGCACTGCGAAACGCCCTGATCCCTATCGTAACCGTATTTGGGTTGCAGTTTGCCATCCTCATGGGTGGGGCAGTGCTCACCGAGACCGTCTTTTCCTGGCCGGGAGTGGCAAGCTTCCTCGTTCGTAGTATCGAGGGCCGCGACTGGCCAGCGATTCAAGGGAGCATCGTGTTCATCGCCATATTTATTTCCCTCATTAACCTGATCGTCGATATTTCATACTCGGTCATTGACCCACGTGTGAGGTACTAATCTATGTCAGAAAATATGGGACAAACAGAAATCGAGAATCCTACTTTGGTGGTTGGGGTCATCCGCTGGATTGTGAGGAAAATCTCCAGCGGACGGCACGCATTACGCCGGCAGACAATCCTTAAGGTGGGTCTGATCATTGTGTTTCTTTTCATACTTGCCACGGGCTTGACTCAGATTGAAGGGCTGACCCCCTACCATCCGACGAAGTACCGTGACGCCCCAAGACTTGAGGGGCCTTCGATTCGACACTTGCTGGGGACCGATCAATTGAAGCGCGATGTGTTTAGCCGGGTGATCAGTGGTGGGAAGGCGTCGATCATCGTCGCCTTTGGCGCTGTGGCCCTGAGCATGACGGTGGGTTCTGTGCTGGGATGGATCTCCGGGTTTACCGGTGGCTTCCTCGACCGCGTCCTATCCCTGACCATGGACGCGATCTACTCCTTTCCCTCGATGATCCTCGCCATCACGCTTGTTGCTGTGTTGGGAGCAGGGATTGCCCCCATGATCTGGTCGGTCGGGTTCGTGTACATTCCGACTTACTTCCGCGTTACCCGCGCCGAGGTCTTGCAGGTCCGCGAGACCACGTACATTGAGGCGGTGCGAGCCGTGGGGGCGGGCAATGTTCGTATCATCGTCCGCCATGTTGCCCCCAATACGGTGAACGCGATCATGGCCGTCTCCTCGTTCAATCTTGCCGATGCCATCCTCACTGTCGCTGCGCTTTCCTTCCTTGGGTTTGGGCTTCCTCCTCCGGCCCCTGACTGGGGGTTCGACATTCAAAACGGTCAGAAGTACCTGCAGTCTGGGTCGTGGTGGCTGATCACCTTTCCCGGGTTGATGATCATCGCCCTGTCGCTCGGGTTTGGTCTGATCGGCGAAGGGATCAGCGATTTGGTTAATCCAAAACGGAGGCGTAAACGGGGTTGATTTTGTAGGGTGACTGTGCTAGAGTGGGTGGTAGGATTATAAAACATCTATCTAATATGGAGGTGATGTCTGCCGATATAATTTTCATCGGTAAAAAACTATAGGCGTTCTGACAAATATTTAAGGAGGTACAAAAGATGAAGAAGTTGTTGAGTGTTTTGTTGACATTTGGTCTCTTGGCTTTGCTCCCGTTGGTTGCAGTGGGGCAAGAGCCACTGATCATGGGAACGACCGACCGGGTGACCGAACTCTCTTTTTCCAATTGCTACGATGCATACACCTGGCATGTCCTCAGGCATACGACCGGTGCCTTGGTGAAGCTGGATGAAGAGACCTTAGAGATTGTTGGAGATATCGCTGAATCCTGGGATATCTCCGAGGATGGAATGACCTACACGTTTCACATCCGCCCTGGGATCACATTCTGGGACGGCGAGCCCTGCGATGCCGCGGCTGTCAAATGGGCGCTCGATCGTACCATGCGCCTGGAGGGTCCGGAAGGTGGCGTTGCGCTCATCAAACCCTATATCGATAGTATTGAGGTCCTCGATGATCTGACCGTCAAGATCAATTTGACGATGCCAGACGCGATCTTCCTGTCGCGTATAACTAACCAGGTTGCCCCGGCGTTGATCTACTCGCCGAAGAGCACCCCGGAGGACGAATTTGCCCTTGGGCGCTACGCCGGAACCGGCCCGTACAAGCTGGTCGAATACGTGCCGGACCAGTATGTAAAGTACGAGGCCTACGACGGCTACTTCGGGCCCGCGCCAAAGATGAGTGAACTGGTCGAGGTATTTTACTCAGATGCAGCGACCCTGCGCGCGACGCTCGAGGCCGGTGACGTCGACTTCGTGTATCGTACACTTGCCCCTCAGGATATCAAGGATTTGGCGGACAATCCAGACGTTGTGGTCAAATTCTTCCCGCCGAGCCCGGGGGTCCGCTACCTGCTATTCAACGTGACCCAGCCGCCGGTGGATAATCCGTTGGTGCGACAGGCGGTCTCCTACGCGGTCGATCGCGCCGCGATCTGCTCACAGGTGTTCGGAGGCATGGTCGATCCAATCTACACGATGGTTCCTATGGTCGATCCCCCGTTCTTTGGTGCCCTTCCCACCTTCCCTGAGCGTGACCTGGACAAGGCCCTGGAGCTCCTCGCTGAGGCCGGATACGACGAGGACAACCCCCTTGAGCTCAACCTGTGGTACACCCCGAAGCACTACGGGACCTTTGAGGCCGACGTAGCCACCGTGGTCAAGGGAAGCCTGGAGGAGACCGGTGTAATCAAGACCAAGATCCAGGTTCTGGAATGGGGGGCCTACGTAGAGCGCATGTCCTCCGGTGGATTTGACATGTTCTTCCTCGGTTGGCACCCGGATTACCTGGAGTCCTCGAATTTCCTTAACCCGTGGACAATCGAGTCGCCTGAAGGAATGGGAACGTTCTTCAACCACCATCCCAACTACGAGGCCTATAAAAACATCCTGGAAGTGGCGATGTGCACGGTAGATACCGACCTGCGAGCGAGATTGTACAAGGCGATCCAGATCCTGAGTACGCAGGACGTCATGTGGATCCCGCTGTGGGCGATGACCGACGAGATGGTGCTCGGCTGGCGCAAGGGTGTACATGGTGCCTCGCTTGACATCACCATGGATGTCAACAACTATTTGATCTGGAAGGAATAGCTACAGAGGCTAATTACTAACTAAATGTACGGGGCCGAGCAATCGGCCCCTTTTTTTGTCCGGACGACTGTCCTTGCATTGCCTGCCTTAAGCTGGACCATTATTTTGACAGTTTTTTAGGCCTGTCTCGGTGAACGGCAGGAAAGGGGAATCCATGATACTGATAGAGAACGTTGCTGCACGCGAGATTATCGACTCGCGCGGAAATCCGACGATCGAGGTCGATGTCATTTTGGAGGACGGCGTGTTCGGGCGGGCAGCGGTGCCTTCCGGTGCATCCACGGGGAAGTACGAGGCACTCGAGCTGCGTGACGGTGATCAATCGAGGTTTCATGGAAAAGGTGTAAAGCAGGCGGTTAGAAATGTCGTGCAGGAGATCGCCCCACTCCTTTTGGGCCAGGACGCCCTTTCTCAAAGGCGAATCGACGGGCTCCTTCTTGATACTGATGGGACACCGAATAAGGAACGGTTGGGGGCTAATGCCATCCTCGGGGTTTCCCTGGCCACAGCAAGGGCGGCGGCGGAGTACCTCGGGCTGCCGTTCTTTCGCTATATATCTGGTGCAAGGGAGCCGCGATTGCCAATCCCGATGATGAACGTGCTGAACGGGGGGATGCATGCAGATAATAATCTCGATATTCAGGAGTTCATGATCGTTCCCATTGGGGCAGCCACGATTCATGAGGCAGTGAGATACTGTTCGGAGATCTTTCATACGCTCAAAGGCATCCTTAAAGCTAAAGGGCTCGCCACCTCGGTGGGTGACGAGGGGGGATTCGCCCCCAATCTAAACGAGGATGAGGAGGCACTGACCCTGCTCGTGGAGGCGATAGAAAAAAGCGGGCACCGACCGGGCATCGAGGTTGCCCTGGCAATAGATGCAGCGGCGACCAGCTTCTACGACGATGGCTATCGGTTTACCGTCGATGGGAAAAAGCAACAGCTAACAGCAGCGGACCTGGTTTCAATCTATGCTGATTGGGTGGACAACTACCCTCTCGTGTCCATAGAGGACGGGTTGGCAGAGGAGGATGAGGCAGGTTGGGTTACCCTGACGCAAGAGCTCGGTCAACGGGTGCAGATTGTCGGTGATGACAACTTCGTTACCAATCCTGAGCGCCTCCGCCATGGGATCGATGAGGGGATTGCCAACTCTATCCTGATAAAACTGAATCAGATTGGGACTTTGAGTGAGACGCTTAATACGATGGAGCTGGCTCATTCTGCCGGGTATACCTGTGTTGTGTCTCATCGCTCTGGGGAGACCGAGGATACGTCCATCGCCGATTTGGCCACCGGGACGGCATGTGGGCAGTTAAAGAGTGGTTCTATCTCGCGGAGCGAAAGGGTCGCCAAGTATAACCGGCTTTTAAGGATCGAGGAAGAGTTCGAGTTGGGGTTGGCCGGCTGGCCGGAACGAGGCAGCTCCTAGCCGGTATAAGGCGATCGAGGTGAGAGAGATGCGGGGTCAATTTTCGCCCTCCCAAGATCGAAATTCGCCAAAAAGGGGGGTCTGGCGACACCGGATTACGCCTCTGCTTATCGCCACATTATTGGTCCTTCTGTGTGGTTTCTATCTATTTAAGGGGATACAGATCCACCGCCTAGAGCAAGAGTTGGGGCTCCTCAGTGAGCGGAAGGGATCCGCTATTGCCAGGCAAGAGCAGCTACGGGCACGACTTGCGCTCAGAGATGACCCCAATACTATTGAGAACCTGGCACGCGCCCAACTTGGGTTGATCCGGCCTGGGGAAGAGAAGGTTATATTCATTGAGGGGGAGTGATTTCGGTTTGTCTGGGAAATTCGTCCATCTGCACACGCACTCTGAATACAGTCTATTGGATGCGGCCTGCAGGATCCCGGACCTCTTAGATCGAGCGGTGGAGTGTGGAATGGACGCCCTTGCCCTCACCGATCATGGGGTGTTGAGTGGGGCGATCAAGTTCTATCGCGAGGCGCTCCGACGGGGTATAAAGCCCATAATTGGGTGCGAGGTCTATCTGGCCCCAGGGAGTCGTCGTACCCGCAGGGCGGAAAACGGGGTCAAATACTATCATCTCCTCCTTTTGGCGCAGAACAGGCCGGGATATGATAATCTTCTTCGTCTGGTAAACCTGAGTCATACAGAGGGGTTTTATTACAAACCGCGGGTCGATATGGAGCTACTGCGGCGGTACCACACCGGTTTAATTGCCCTTTCCGCCTGCGAGAGTGGGCAAATACCTCGGTTGTTGCTTGCCGGCCAGCCGGAAGAGGCGAGGGCTGTGGCGGCTGAATACAGGGAGATCTTCGGGGAGGGTAACCTCTACATAGAGCTTCAGGACCATGGAAGGGAGCGGGACAAAAGACTTCAGAGGGATTTGATGGGACTTGCAACCGAGCTTGAGCTTCCTGTTGTCGCCACCAATGATATTCACTACCTGTCAGCAGAGGACCGACTCGCACACGAGGTTTTGCTAAACATCAGGGCGAACAAACAGCTCTCCGCCCCAGATCGATTGAGGTTCGAGGGCGAGGGGTATCACTTCCGTACCCACGAAGAGATGGTGGAGCTGTTCTCCGATGTTCCGGAGGCGATCGAGAACACCCGCCGGATCGCTGAACGCTGTGAACTGGGGCTTGAGTTCGGAAAAACGCGGATCCCCCCGTTTGACATCCCGGCCAAATTTGCCAGTCCCGATGAATATCTGCGCGACCTTGCAGTTGGGGGGGCAAAGAAGCGGTTTGAGAATATTGATGGTGAGGTTAAGGAACGGCTCGATTACGAGCTCTCCGTGATAGCGAAGATGAACTACGCCACCTATTTTCTTATCGTGTGGGATTTCGTCCGCTTTGCCCGTGAGCATGGGATCCCAGTCGGGCCTGGACGGGGGTCGGCAGCAGGGAGTCTTGTGGCGTACTGCATTGGGATCACCAGGGTCGATCCGTTGAAGTATGACCTCATATTTGAGAGATTTTTGAACCCTGCTCGGATCAGTATGCCAGACTTCGACATCGATTTTTGCATCAAGGGTAGGGAACGGGTTATCGACTATGTCAAGGAGAGGTACGGGCAGGAGAGGATGGCCCAGATTGCCACGTTCGATCGTCTCGCCGCACGCAGTGCGATCCGTGACGTGGGTAGGGTGCTCGGAATACCCTATGGTAAGACGGATCGGTTGGCAAAGCTGGTCCCCTATGGCTGCAGCCTGCAGAGGGCAATCGATCGGGTGGGCGAGCTTAAATCCCTTTATGAGAACGATGCCGATGTGCGTAGGATCGTCGATATCGGTCAACGATTGGAGGGGCTCGCCCGCAATGCCTCCACCCATGCTGCTGGGGTGGTGATCTCTGCCGATGAGCTGGTGGGGCATGTTCCACTTATGCGATTGAGTGAGGGGGAATTTGTCACCCAGTTTGATATGGGAGATGTGGAGGCCGTAGGCCTGCTGAAGTTCGATTTTCTCGGCCTGCGAAACCTCACATTGATCGATGAGACCCTGGCCTCGTTGCGGAAGCGGGAGGGGGTCGAGATCGACCTTGAAGGGATCCCCCTGGATGATGAAAAGACCTACTCCTTGATCAGGGATTGTCACACCGCCGGGATCTTCCAGCTGGAGAGCTCCGGTATGCAATCACTCATCCGGAGGATAGCCCCCGATCGTTTTGAGGATCTGGTTGCTCTACTTGCCCTGCATCGTCCTGGCCCACTGGAGAGCGGTATGGCCGACGATTACGTGGAGCGCCGACATGGCCGCCAGCAGGTCACCTATATGCACCCCAGCCTGGAAGGTGTATTGAAGGAGACGTACGGCCTGCCAATCTACCAGGATCAGCTGATGTTTATGGCGCAACAGATGGCCGGCTTTTCCCTGGCTGAGGCCGATGTCTTAAGGAAGGCGATGGGCAAGAAGCAGCGGAAAATTATGGCCAGCCTGCGCGAGAAATTTATCTCCGGCTGCAGGAAGAACAAAATTTCACAGAAACTGGCTCAGCAGACGTTTCAGGACATGGAGAAATTCGCCCGTTATGGGTTTAACAAATCTCATACCACCGCATATGCCTTTGTCACCTATTGGACCGCCTATTTGAAGGCGAACTACCGCACTCACTTCATGGCCAGTCTGCTGGCCAGTGTGCAGGGGAACCTTGATAAGGTGGCGGAATACATCGATGAGTGCCGGGGGATGGGTATCAGGATCTCCCCACCTGATATCAACGAGAGTGAGAGGGATTTCACCCCGGTTGTGGAGGGGCGGGTCCGCTTTGGATTGGGGGCGATCAAACATGTGGGGACTGCGGCCATCACCTCCATCCTCCAGGTAAGGGGAGGCGGGTTTGACTCGCTCTTCGATCTCTGTCGCCGGGTAGAAGGGGATGGGGTGGATAGGGATAGCCTGGAGGCGTTGATAAAGGCGGGGGCGTTTGATAGCCTGGGGCAGCCACGCAAGGGTCTTCTGCTGAGACTGTCTGATGGATTGGAGCTTTCTAAGATCGCCCGACAGGAAAGGCTGAGTGGTCAACGCTCGTTCTTCGCGGAGTTAGAGACCAAGAGCAGCGATCCCGAGATTCCCGAGGGGGAGTTCCCCGGCGAGGAATTGCTCAGTTTTGAGCAGGAGTTCCTCGGGCTGTACATCAGTGCCCATCCGCTTGACCAATATAAGGATTTGCTTTCCACTCACTGTGTGCCCCTGGCTAAACTTGACTCCGGCACTGCTGGGGAAGGGGTGACTGTGGGGGGGCGGGTTAAAAAGGTTCGCAGGATAGCTACGAGAAACGGCGAGAATATGGCGTTTTTAACCCTGGAGGATGGAAAGGATAGCGCCGAGTTTACAGTTTTCCCCAAGGTGCTTTCAGCCACGCCCGACCTGCTTGAGGAGAATCGACTCATCGGCGCTCGGCTCACCGTGGGGGAGCGAAACGGAGATTTGAACCTTGTTGCTGATGAAATCTTCCCCCTTACTGCTTTGGCCGAACGGGGAGAGGTCTCGGTTGTGCTCACCTTCGATCAGGGACAGATTAACAGGGACAAATTCGAGAAACTCTCAAGCCTTTTAAAGTCGCACTCTGGGGATAGCCCGTTATTGATTCGGCTGCGGTGCTCGAAGGATGGGGTTGTAACTACCTCGGGGGGCGAAGGCATCGAGGTGCTGACAGGGGAAAAATACTGGGTTAGCCCCTGCGATGAATTGCAAGAGGGTGTTAAGGGGTTGTCAGGGGAATACAGAATCGAGCTCAGGGACAGCACACCACGATGAGATTCTTTGTGCGTGGATGGTTGCGCTGGCTCTACCCAGGGATGCAGGTCAAACGGTGGTTGATCCTCGCCATCCTATCGATGGGGTTGTTCGTGGTTGGATTACTGGGATGGGCAGGTAAGGATAGGATCAGGGAGCTGTATTACCTTTTCCCGCAGGGTGAGCTAGGACAACGGGTCATCATAGGCCTTTCCCTCCTGGTTGGTGGAACTGGGTTTGCCATAGGGGTAGGTCGCATGGTTCACTCTATCTCGAAAGGGGTGGCCCCGGATAGGCCAGAGAAGACCTCGGCGCTTATCTATCGGACCCGGTTGCTCGAACGCGGTCCCAATGTGGTCGCATTGGGAGGAGGAACTGGCCTATCTACCATCCTTCGCGGTTTGAAAGAGCTGACCTCCAATGTAACGGCTGTGGTCACGGTGACGGACGATGGTGGTAGCTCTGGGCGGCTGCGGACGGAGTTCGATGTGCTTCCACCGGGGGATGTCCGAAACTGCATTCTTGCCCTTGCTGAAGATGAGGAGCGGTTGGCGCGGTTGTTTCATCACCGGTTTCGCGGGGGGAGCAACCTTGAGGGACATGCACTGGGTAACCTGCTCCTGGTCGGGATGGAGCAGGCCACCGGGGGGTTCGACCGGGCGATCGAGGAGATGAGCCGTATCCTCAATGTTCGTGGTCGGGTATTACCGACGACCCTGGCCAAGGTCCACCTCGTTGCCCAGATGGATGATGGGGGCAGGGTGGAGGGGGAGAGCAGGATCACCGCTGACCCCCGTGGCATTGACCGTATCTTTCTCTCTGCGGCTCGCGTTCCTGCTCATGATCTGGTGTTGGATGCGATCAGCCATGCTGACCTTATCCTGCTCGGGCCGGGGAGCCTGTATACAAGTCTTATTCCCAATCTTTTGGTTGAGGGGGTGGCGGCGGCGATCGAGGAGGCAGCGGCGGAGAAGCTATACATCGCCAATCTGATGACACAACCGGGTGAGACGGTGGGTCTTTCTCTTAAAGATCATCTTCGTGTGTTAAACGAGTATGTCAGGATCAGCCGGTTTGACGGGGCGATCGTCAATGTTGCCCTCCCCCCTCCGGCGGCGATGGCCACCTATCAGGAGGCATCGGTAGGGCCGGTCAAGAACGATCTGGAAGAGGAAAATGAATACCAGTTGCCCGTTATCAGGGCTGAGCTTTTGGAGACAGTGGAGCTTGAGGGGAAACTGACGGTAAAACACGATCCTCGCAGGCTCGCACTTGCAATCGCTCGCAACAGCCGTGCCTTCTCTCCCATGCGCTCACCCCTTGATCACGATAAGCGGGCGTAGCCGTGCCACTGTACGGTTGATCCCGCTCGCAGTGGCCGCATTCACCACTCGCTCTACGTCTTTGTAAGCGCCAGGTGCCTCCTCCGCTACCCCGCGCATGCTGTGGCTGCGGATGATGATCCCCGCCTTTTCCAGGGCCTTTTTTACATCCTCTCCCCAGAACCGCTTGGCCGCTTTCTTGCGCGACATTCCCCGCCCCGCCCCGTGTATTCCACTTCCGAATGTCTTTTCCATTCCGATCTTTGTCCCACGCATCACATAGGAGGCGGTTCCCATCGTCCCGCCGACGAAGATCGGGTGACCTACTGGACGGTAACGGGTCGGTACCTCGTCACTTCCCGAGGCGAACGCCCGCGTGGCCCCCTTGCGATGCACAAGGAGCATTTGTGGTCTCCCGGCTACAGTGTGTCCTTCGATCTTTGCGTTGTTGTGACCAACTTCGTACACCGTGTGCACCTGTTTGTCTGGCAGGCCGAGAACGTGGTTGAAGGAGCCACGGACAAGGTGTGCGATCACTTGCCTGTTGGCGAAGGCGCAGTTAGCACCACAGCTCACTGCACTCAGGTAGCGCTTTCCTTCCTCGCTTTCGATCGGGGCACAGACAAGCTCCCGCTCCCGAATCGGGATATTATAACGCCTGCTCGCCCCTTCCATAATCGGCAGGTAGTCCTGGCCGATCTGATGTCCGAGGGCGCGGGACCCAGTGTGGATGGATATCACTATCTGGTCCTCCCACAGGCCATAGGCGGCAGCCGCGGGTTTGTCCAGCACCTGTTCTACCACCTGCACCTCGACGTAGTGGTTGCCTGAGCCAAGGGTTCCCACCTGACGAAACTGTCGCTGCTTGGCGCGCTCGCTAACCGTTGCTGGATCGGCCCCGGCCAGTTGTCCATTCCCTTCGATGTAGGCCAGATCCTCCTCTGTCCCATAGCCTCGCTCGACCGCGAACCTGGCCCCGGCTTGGAGAAGCTGATCGATCTCTCTTATCGAGAGCCGAAACTCTCCCTCCGATCCCAGCCCGGCGGGGACAGAGCGAAACAGGTCATCGGCGAGTTTGGTAGACTTCCCCGCCAGCTGGTCGCGTGAGAGGGGGGTGGCAAGCATGCGCACCCCGCAGTTGATGTCGAAGCCAATCCCGCCCAATGCCACCACCCCGGTGTCGAGCCCGAACGCTGCCACCCCCCCGATTGGAAAGCCATAGCCAGGATGGACGTCGGGCAGTGCCAGTGCGGCGGTGACGATCCCCGGCAGGCAGGCGACATTGCGCACCTGTCTAAGGGCATTCCATTCTTTTCCCTCCTCAATATCTGCCTTTAGTTGCTCGATTGTGCCTGGATCAGCGATGATCCGTCCGGGGACGTGCATCTCCCCGGTCCTTGGAAGGGCCCATTCTACTGATGAGACCTGTTCCAGCGTAAACTGCTCATCCATCTCTACCCCCTTAGATATCCACGATGCATTGGGCGATCCACTTTTCCGGCAGCCGTGAGACGCGCAGCCCAGAGTATGTAGCCCCCTTGACCTCGAGTTTGATTCGGTGCCGTTTGGGATCAAGTGGCTCTCCCCATCCTGTGCCCTGCAGATTGAGGAGATCCTCCTGGTGAACGATCTTTACCGCAAACTGTGAGGGTACGATCCCTGAGATGTCCCCCTGACTGATGAGCCCTCCAAGCCATTCCACGAGCAATAGATCGAGCCTGGACGCGGTTACCTCCACGTCGATCCTCTGGGCAGGTACTACCTGATCGATGTCCACCATCAGATTGAACACCGCGCGCGCTGCAGCACAGAACGCCTCTTCCACCGTTTTCCCGATTCCCCGTATGCCTATGTCAGCCGTGTGGTCGAGATATTCAAACGGCACCGCTTTCCCCCAGTGGGAAGGAAAAAATTGGGGCATAGTCTGCCCCGGTTCTGGTGAGCCTGCTTTGCATCAGGACGATGCGGTCAATGGACAGCGGCAATCCCGCAGGGGGCTTAGACGAGCGGATCGTTTCAGCCATCGATCGGTGAGTCCGTCCCTTGATCCTGGCGAGGGTGATGTGGGGGATGGGGTCATTTCGCTCGGCGGGGAAGCCAACCGGTGACAGTTCACGATTTACAGCCTCTGCAAGCCTGAGGAAATGCCCCGTTGCCGGTCCGCCAGCCCAGACCACTCGTGGTCTTGCAAGAGAGGGAAACGCACCCACTCTGTCTATGGGGACCACAAACGAATCGAGCTCATCAGCGATGTTCCGGCAGGCCTGCTCGATCCTTCTCACAAGCTCTGGTTTTATCTCACCGAGGAACCGCAGCGTAAGATGGAGGTTCTCGGCTGGGACCCAGGAAGCGCGTACATCTATCCCTTGGTGCAGCCTGCTTGAGATATCGGATAGTTTTCCCCTCAGAGGTTCAGCGATCGGAACACATAGGAAAGTGCGCACGGTGCCCCCCAAATTAACCAAGATTGTTCGATGGCCTGTGCATGGCCCTATCGTGATGGGACAACAGGCGCTGCATGGACAGCCAGCTCAGGTCAAGTAACCCTCTAACACCCACAGAGACCGGCTTACCGCTGCTCCCTTCCGGGCCTGACGGGGTTCACCAGCATGCGCCGCAGAGGACTCAGCCCTCAACACCGCTTGTCCGAGACCGGACCCTATTGCACTATCCCTCCAGTGGCCCTTCGGCTCCACTGTAGCGGGTTGTGGATGTAGGGGACCGCTAGCCCCCCACCTAGCACAGGCCTGGCGGAGGGGGCGGGATTCGAACCCGCGGTGCCCGTAGGCACACCAGTTCTCCAAACTAGCGGTTTAGACCGCTCGCCCACCCCTCCGTATTTACCACATTTTAGAACCAGCCAGGGGGTAAGTCAACTGATTTATCACCTGGAGTGATATTTCGTTATTGGTTAGACTGAAAGAAAGATGAGCCGGCGAGAGGGGTTGAACCTCCGACCTACGGTTTACGAAACCGTTGCTCTACCACTGAGCTACGCCGGCAATACAAGACGATTATAGCGACCTGGATTTCACTCATCAACCGGAGGCAAGATGGATGGATTATCGATTGCGGCCTCAGTCCATGAGATTGCCGGCTCGATTATTGGTGGCTCAGTCCGTGCGATTTACGAACCGGCAGCAGGGGTATTCACCTGGCGTTTGTTCGCTGGACGGGAGGTAGGGCTCCTTGTCTCCCCTGCGCGGGCACGGTTTCATCTCACCTCCCTCGAGCTTCGCAATCCGGAGCGGCCATCCCCGTTTGTCATGTTATTGCGAAGGTTTCTGCGGGGGGGAAGGATATCCCGGGTTGAGCAGCGGGGCTGGGACAGGGTGGTCAGGATAGAGGTGGAATCTGGCTGTTCCACCGGGGCCAAAAGATTTTTCCTGGTTGCTGAGCTCATCGGCCAACATGGCAATCTCCTCCTCCTGCAAGACGGGAAGGTGATAGCCTCCCTTCGCCCCAGTGCACGCAGTACCCCCGGGGCCCGTTATCGTCCACTTTCCAGCCAGGGGAAAATTGCCCCGGAGAGACTCGACGCGGCAGCGTTACGCCCCCTGTGGGATGAGTCAGGCCCCCAGCCTGGAGACGAGGCCATGGAAAAGGGGCTGGTGAATCTGGTGGACGGGGTTGGGAGGGCCACAGCGAGGGCCATTTTGGCACGCGCAAGGGCTGATCCAATCGGGGCTCTTGAGGAGAGGCTTCGCCGGGCACTCTCATTTGTCCTGGCCAGGGTGAACGATCCTGAGCCCGAATACTGCCGGCGGGAGGGATTCGCCTCGTTTTTCCCTTTGCTTCCCCCCGGTGAGCGGATGGGGGATTTCCACGCCGCACTTGATCTTGATTATCGTGAGAGACAGGATTCATCAGGGGCCAGTCAGGAATTGGCCAGGCTCCGTAGGGGACTCACCCGGGCGGTTAATCGGCATCGAAGGGCGATCGATAGGCTGCAGGTTGGCCTAAAGCAAGCGAATGAGGAGGAAAGACTTAGACAGCACGCCGATACGATCATGGCAAACCTGAGTGGGCTTCAAGGTAAAATGAGCGAGGCGGAACTCCGCGATCCGTACCGCGGCAAACAGGTGAGGATCGAGCTTGATCCCCGCTTGAGCCCGGTGGAGAATGCCCAGACCATGTACGAGCGGGCAAAGCGTCTTAGACGCGGTCGAGCGAAGATAAAGGAACGATTGAGACGATTCACCACCCAGCTTTCCCTTCTCGAGAGGGAATTGGCCAAGGTCAAGAGCGGGAAAAGGCCGAGTTCAATAGCGGTTTCTCCCATCCCTTCCTCAACAGGTGCCAGGCAACGTACGTCCAAATCTCGCCCCAAGGTATACATGATCGAGGATTATCAGGTGCAGGTGGGAAAGAATGCGGCGCAGAACGATGTCCTGTTGCGGCAGGCAAGGCCGGACGATCTGTGGTTGCATGCGAGGGGGATCCCCGGGGCACATGTGATTATTCGCCGTCACGGTAGGGAAGAGATCCCCGATTGGGTGTTAACCCAAGCGGCAGGGCTCGCTGCCGCTCATTCTACGGCCCGGGGGGAGGGAAAGGTCGAGGTAAGTTACACCCCGGTAAAATATGTACACCGGCCGAAAGGGACGCCGGCGGGGTTTGTTATCCTTAAACAGGAGGCTACACTTATGGTAAACTAACGGGCAAGGGGCGGTAGGGGATGAGTTTTCTTAGCAGTGCGCTTAATATCATTTTGTCATTGGTGGCGGTATTCACCGCGATTGTACTACATGAGGTCTCACATGGCTATGTCGCCTTCCGGCTCGGTGATCCCACCCCGAAGCAGCGCGGCCGCCTGACGTTGAACCCACTTGCACACGTCGATCCGATCGGGACGATTCTCGTTCCACTGGTCCTTGTACTGTTTAATTCTCCGATACTTTTCGGTTGGGCAAAACCGGTCCCCGTAAATCCGAACTACTTTCGCAACCCGTTCAAAGGGATGCTTTATGTCGCCATTGCCGGGCCTCTTGCGAACATCGCCCTTGCAGTTTTGAGCGCGGGGATCGGGCGGCTAATTTTAAGTGCGCTGTCCGTCTCCCTGCCCATCGGAAACACATTTGGGGCAAACCTGATGAGCGCCGGCTTTTATCTGCTGGGGGTATTTGTCATCATGAACGTTATCCTCGCCGTGTTTAACATGATCCCCATTCCCCCACTTGATGGGTCGCGGGTGCTTACCTATTTTCTCCCCCCCGAGGGACGCAGGATCATGATCATCCTCGAGCGTTACGGGTTTCTCATCATCCTTGGATTGCTGATGTTGGGCGCGATCCAAGGGCTATTCAGTCTTGTAAGCGGGCTGTGGCAGGGGCTGCTCGGTAGAGAGTGGCTTTATTTAATCGTTGGTTGATTTCCTTGCCCATGGGAATATCCGCTCGTATAATCACGCCATTGAAGGAACAGCACATTGTATGGTAGAGAAATAAAAATATCAGGAGTGATTCTTAAGTGGTGAATAACCAAGCAAGTTACAAGATAAAGGAACGTTCCGCAACCGCAGTCACCGTAGAGGTGAGTATCGATCCGCAGCTGCTTAAAGATAGGCTTGGGGCGATCTATGATCGCTATTCTAGAGAGGTATCGATCCCCGGTTTTCGCAAGGGGCATGTACCGCACAGCTTCCTCGAGACGCGCTTTGGCAAAGAGGTTTTTTTGCAGGATGCCCGTGAACAGCTGCAAAAGGAGCACCTACCCAAGGCGTTGGCTGAGCTTGAGCTTTCCCCTGTCTCCCCACCGGAGTTGAAGACGATATCTGCGGAAGAGGATCCCTCGTTTGTGTTTGAGGCCAGCCTGGCTGTTCTGCCGGAGTTCGAACTTCCTGACTATCGTGGCATCGAGCTTGCCGTGCCGCCGGGGGATAAAGTAGCAGAAGAGGACATTGAGGCCGCCCTGGAGGAGACCCAGCGGCAGCATGCCACACTCGTTCCAAAGGATAGGAAGACCGTCAGCGAAGGGGACATAGTTAGCGTAAAAGCTGGGGAGGAGGAATGGGACATGCGGGCAAGTAGGGGACACCCAGTGACCTCCAGGTTGATCGGGAATGATATCGGGGTCACGGTTGAGGTAGATCTTCCCACCTCAGGCGAAAATGTCGTTCCAGCTGAGCTTACGATTGTTGGGATAAAGGAGATCGAGCTTCCTGAAATAGATGATGAATTGGCAAAGGACGCAGGTTATGAGGACCTTGCTATGCTTCGGGAGGGGCTGACCGATGAGATCGAGGAGAGAGGGGCTCGCCAGCGGGAACAGGACATAAAGGTCAAACTCCTCGACTGGGTCGTCCGGCAAACCGATCTCCCCCTTCCTCAGCCACTGGTGGATCAGGTCGCTGCCGAGGAATTTACCAAGTTCAAACAGAGTTTTGAGCACCCTGGGGCTGCCACCACATTTGCTGATTACCTCGAAGAGGAAGACAAGGACGAGGAGACGATGCGGACTGAATACAAAAGGCGGGCTGAGAAAAGATTGCGGCGTGAACTTGTGCTCAGGCGGATCGTGGAAAAAGAGGGCCTGCAGATAGATGATGCAGGGCTCGATGAGATAGCAAGAAAAGACGCAGAGGGAGAGGGGAAGGATCCGCTCAGGTTTGTGGCACAGTTAAAAGCGGACGAACATTGGGAGGACTTCCGCCGAGCAAAGTTAAATGAGCGTGTCTTCTCTATCCTGTATGCCGAGGCCAAGATCAAGGAGGGAGAATGAGCGCCCAAATTCCTTTTGTTATAGATCATACCGGTCACACCGAGCGCACCTACGATATCTATTCGCGTCTGTTGGAGGATCGCATCGTCTTCCTCCGTGGACAGATAGACGATCCGGTGGCAGACGTCGTCATCGCCCAGATGCTGTTTCTTGCGGCCAAGGATCCGTCAAAGGACATAAAACTGTACATAAACTCCGTCGGCGGGTCTGTAACGGCTGGCTTTGCCATCTATGATACCATCCGTTATGTGCAGTGTGATGTCTCCACGATCTGCATCGGGCAGGCGGCGAGCATGGCCGCAGTCCTTCTGGCCGCAGGCACCAAGGGAAAACGGGCGACACTGCCCAACTCGCGAATCCTGATCCATCAATTACTGGGTGGATTTCAGGGGCAGGCGACGGACGTCAAGATCCAGACGGACGAGCTCATGCGGGTGCGCAGCCGGATAGACCACATTCTTGCCCACCATACCGGCAAGAGCATAAAGAGGATAGCCAAAGATACGGATCGGGACTACTATATGTCGGCTGAGGAGGCAGTGGATTATGGGTTGGTCGACAGGATCATCTCACCCAAGCCTGAAGAAGGTTGATGAATAACGGGTGATGTTTTTCTTGGCAATGATGTGGCGTTTTGTTTTTTTATTGGTTTTTTCGGCCATGTCTCTCCTCGTATTTGTCGGCTTTGGAGATCAGATTTACCTTTCCGATGATCTACTGACTGCCGATAAGGTATTGATCGCCGATTCTCTCTACGAAGAGGAGGATGCCGATGAGATTGCCCCAAGGATGTTTCAAGTCTGGCCGGGGAATAACGGATTGCGATCCTCTGATTGGTTTACCGTATGTATCCGGGCAAATCCAGGGGATGTAATCGTCCTCGCACCTAGGTTATATAGGTTCGATCTTTGGGTGTTCACCCCTCGGCTTACGATAACCAGTCAGGGGGCCACGGATGGCTGTGCGGAGATCTGGGGAACGGTACAGATAGAGGCGGATGGGGTGATACTTGACCGGATTGCCATCACCGGCCCGCGTAAGGCGGGCTCAAGTGGGCACGGGGTGGAGATAGACCGGGAGGTCGTCGATCGGGTTCTAATCCGTGGCTGCCGCATAGAGAAAAACGAGTGGACCGGGATTCACCTCATCGGTCCCCGTGGACGGATTGACGAGCTGCGGGTTCACGACTGCCGACTCATAGAAAACGGGATGGATGGAATGGATGCCACCTGCGTGGACAAATTGATTATCAGCAGCTGCACGATTGCTAACAATGGCTGGAACTTTGAACACGGGGCCGGGGTCCGTATTGGAAGCTATGTTAAACATGTAGCCATGCAGGATAACAGGATTTCTGGAAACCGGTTTGCCGATGTATATAGAAGACAGCGCTGAACGTTTCTCCTCGGCACTGATACGTCTTGCCAGGACACTGGTTATTGCCTGTCTTACTATCTTTCTTTTCCTTTCTTTTACATTATTTTCTCAGACCACCGACTCCGAGCAGGGCCTCAGCTTTTCATATATTCAAGACGTCATCGGCCCTGCTGAGCAGAGGCTCAGCACTGATACAACTGTCGAGTTCTCCTCCGCACCGATCGAGGTTGAATACAGGGTGGTGGGCGACACAAACTGGGTGCGGATCGATACATTGAGCCGGCTCCAGGCCAACGTTGATGGGCTTCAGGCAGGCGGGCTGAAAAGTTCCCTTGAAACCTCACTGGAGAATGCGGCCGCCGCTCTGCAGGCAGTACAGGATATGTCGGAGCCCGGCTCCATTGTAGAGTTGGAAGATGAGCTGGAGATCGTCGAGAACCGCCTCGATGCCGGATTTATCGATCTTATTGAGGATGACGGTTCACTCTCGCGGGTCGAGGCCGGGAGGCTGCTCGCCCTTGCCAGGCCGATCGAGAAACGCTTCGATTATCTGGAATACATCGCGGGCAAGGTGAGGCTTTACGCGAAGGAAGAGGTCCAGCCAGAGTTTACCTCTCTCCTGCGCGACATCGTCCTACAATTGATCGACGGGAACAGGGCGGCCTATATCCAGGGATTGGAAGAGCTGCTTGATATGAGTGAAAAATACCGTGGTAAGAGCATAAAGGAAGTGGAGGCCGATAGGATCCGGAAAAAATGCGACTACCTGCTGAGGAAGATTCAGGCGGGAAAAAGATATGGGGCGCTACAGATCGATCTTACAGACACCATCTTCGGGCTTGAGTTTGCCGGGGACCTCT
Source organism: Candidatus Bipolaricaulota bacterium (assembly GCA_034718095.1). Taxonomy (GTDB): domain Bacteria; phylum Bipolaricaulota; class Bipolaricaulia; order UBA7950; family UBA9294; genus JAYEMK01. The sequence goes on from JAYEMK010000013.1 coordinate 47,477, forward strand.
CGGCGGAAGAGACAATCGGGGTTGCCCCAACCGTGCGGAGACATACCCTGTCCCTGGAGACTGGGATAGGATTTGATCGAGAGGATTGGGCCGGGTCGGCGAGCTACGGGTATGAAACCCGCGGATTTGTGGACCGGTTGAAGATCGACGATG
>JAYEMK010000014.1:0-2750 GCA_034718095.1 Candidatus Bipolaricaulota bacterium
CCCCGCAGGGTGAAACATCATCGCCGCATCGACCCCCTCGAAGACCCCGGCCTCGCTCAGGATCACCTTCCCACCGCCACCCTCTTCCCCGGGCGTTCCGATGAGCTGCATGGTGCCTGGGAGACTCCCCAACCCCTTTGCCAGCCCCAGGGCAGCCCCTAGGCTGGCGGTGCCGATCAGGTTGTGTCCGCAGGCGTGCCCTATCTTGGGCAGGGCATCGTACTCAGCGAGGAACGCCACCACAGGGCCTTTTCCCGAGCCAACCCACGTGGCCCTAAACGCGGTATCCAGCCCCCCAACGGGGTTTTCCACCACGAACCCGGCCTCCTCAGCGGCCTGGGAGAGCCACTGCGCGGCCTTGACCTCCTCAAACTTGGTCTCCGGATGTTCATGGATCCTTTCAGCGAGCTCGATGAGCTTTGGACTTAGTCGATCGATCGCTTTTTCAACGGTGGCTTTCTTCGCTTCGATCGCTTGGTCGTTCATCACTCCCCTTCTTCATCTCCTTTCATCCCAGCGTCAACCTGATAGAGGTGGCAGCTGACCTGGACCCCGTTGGATAGCGTGACCTCTTTCGGTTCCTTTTTCCGACATACCTCACCGACAATCTCTGGACACCGGGGGTGAAATCGGCAGCCTGCCGGGGGGGATATCGGGCTTGGAACCTCCCCATGCAGGACCTTTCTCTCTTCCGCCTTGGGATCAGGCTTGGGAACGGCGGCCAGTAGGGCACGCGTGTAGGGATGTTTTGGATCGGAGAAGAGTGTATCGGTGTCTGCAATTTCTACGATCTTCCCCAGATACATGACGGCTACGCGATCACTGACGTGTTTGACCACGCTCAGGTCGTGGGCGATGAACAGGTAGGTGAGCCCGAGTTCTTCCTGTAGGTCCATAAGCAGATTGAGAATCTGGGCCTGGATGCTGACATCGAGGGCCGTCACCGGCTCATCGCAGATGATGAACTCCGGGTCCACGGCAAGGGCTCGGGCAATGCCCACCCGCTGCCGCTGCCCGCCCGACATCTCGTGTGGATAGCGGTTCAAGAAGCGAGCTGACAACCCGGCCAACTCCATGACTTCGGTCAATCGAGCCTCTATGCCCTTTTTGTCCACAAGCCCATGGATGTGCAGGGGTTCACTGACGATCTGCCCTGCTGTCTTTCGCCGGTTGAGGGAGGAGCTTGGGTCCTGAAAGATCATCTGCAAGCTGCGTCGCATCCTTTTGATGGCCTTGCCCCGCAGACTTGACAGATCCTTTCCGTGATAAATTACCTGTCCTGAGGTGGGGTCAGTCAGACGTGCGATGACTCGCCCGGTGGTCGTTTTCCCCGAGCCGGATTCACCCACAAGCCCGAGGGTGGTGCCCTTGGAAATGGTGAAGCTTATTTCATCGACCGCTTTTATTTGGCGGTGATCGAACATCTGAGCGAACCAATCCCCACCTGCGGGGAAGTACTTCTTTAACTTTTTGACCTCTAGTAAGACTGAATCATTCATCGATCTCGTTGATCCTTAGGCAGGCAGCTTTTCGTGCGGAGGTGATCTGCTCAAGTTGCGGATCGACCTGTCGACACCTCTCATTTGCATAGCGACAACGGGGGCTGAAGTTGCATCCCTGCGGAAGGTTAATCAAGTCCGGCACCTCCCCGGGAATAGAGAATAACCTGGTCTGGTTCTTATCTTCCAGCCGAGGGATGGAGTGCAAAAGGCCGCGCGTATAGGGGTGCAGAGGTCGCTCATAAAGGGCCTCGACCTCGGCCTCCTCCACGATGCGGCCCGCATACATGATGATCACCCGGGTGCACGAGTTGGCAACGACAGCGAGATCATGGGTGATGAGGATCGTTCCCATCCCAAATTGTTCTTTGAGCCCGTCGACCAGCTCGAAGATCTGTGCCTCAATGGTTACATCAAGGGCGGTTGTTGGTTCGTCCAGGATCAGCAGTGCCGGATTACAGGAGATGGCCATCGCGATCAGCGCCCGCTGACGCATCCCGCCGCTGAACTCGTGAGGATAGTTGGTCACACGTTTGACCGGCTCAGGGATACCGACCTGTGTAAGCAATTCAACGACACGCTGCCGTATCTTTTTGGAGGGGAGCTTTGTGTGAAAGTGCAACACGCGGCCGACCTGCTCCCCGATCGTGAGGGTGGGGTTCAAAGAACTTAACGAGTCCTGGAAGACCATAGCGATGTCCTTCCCGCGAATTCTCTGCATCTGCTTGTCCGATTTTTCGAGCAGGTCCTCCCCTTGGAACAGGATACTCCCTCTTTCGATCCGGCCAGGATTTTCGATCAACCGCATCACCGAAAGGGCGGTCACCGTCTTGCCAGAACCGGACTCTCCAGCGATCCCCAGGGTCTCACGCTCTTTAAGGTAAAGGGAATTACCATCAACTGCTCTGACGACCCCGTCCTCCGTGTAAAAGCGAGTGATCAAATCCTCTATCTCAAGAAGCCTTTCCCTCATCGTTGTACCCTCCGGGCCTGACGCGGGTCGAGGGAGTCGCGCAGGCCGTCGCCCAGTAGGTTGAACCCGAAGATGGCCAGTGATATGAACACCCCGGGGACGATCGCGTACCACCATGCCCTCAGGAACAAGAAATCCCGCGCCTCATTGAGCATGATCCCTAAGCTCGGAAGGGGAGGCTGGAGTCCTAATCCCAAGAAGCTAAGCGATGAGCTGGTCAGCACTGTGGTCGCCATCATGAGCGACGCCTGCACCATGATCGGAGGGATGGTGTTGAC
>JAYEMK010000015.1:0-14034 GCA_034718095.1 Candidatus Bipolaricaulota bacterium
CTTATTACACCTCCCGAGGATGGCAGCGATGGTCTTCTTTCTCTCGGCACGTGTAATATTTTCATCTTTCTTATTACATGTGCCAAGGTCGCTCTCCACTCGTACACCACACATATGGACTCTAACCAACTGGAAGGTGGTTTATATTTGTTTACCGCTCGGGGGGTGTAGTAGCCGACTTGGGATTTACTACACCCCCCAAGAACGCGAAGTGCGCTGAGATGACAGAACGGGAAACTTTTGACCGGATCACGAAGGAGATTATTGGTGCCGCTATCGAGGTACATCGCGCTCTGGGGCCTGGCCTCCTTGAATCTGCCTATGAAGCTTGCCTGGCTTTTGAACTGGCCCAACGTGGTCTCGTGGTGGAACAACAGAAGCCACTTCCTGTGGTGTATCGTGGGGTGAAGCTGGATTGTGGCTACCGCTTGGACCTCCTCGTTGAGGAAGAGGTGATCGTGGAGGTCAAGGTCGTTGATCGCCTGGCTCCAATTCATCAGGCTCAGCTGCTTTCTTACCTAAAGCTCTCTGGCTGCAAGGTGGGCCTATTGATAAACTTCAATGTTAAAGTTGTGAAGGATGGCATTCGCCGGGTGGTGAACAATTTTCCTGATTCTCCGCGTTCTCTCCGGCCTCTGCGGTAAACAAGTACGGTGGTTTATCAGAGGAGGACAATAATTTCTGGCGAGCCTGGCAGCATGAGTGAGCAAAGCGAACGGCGAGAGGAAGAGCTTTAGTCTCTAGCAAAGTCGCTAAGAACAACAGAAATCATGCTTAAGAGAAATGCAGAGACTTTTTACGATAATTTCACCGGACTGGAGAGCAAGGTCTGTATGTTGGACCTTGTCTACTGTTTGGCTTGTCAGCCTTAGTCAGTCCCGTTATAATCATTTGTCACGGAGGAGGTCAAGTGGCTCCGGGAAATGAGAAACGTTCAGGGAAAAGTGCATGGGCGCTTTTATTATTGCTTCTTTTTGCATTAGCGGGGGTATTTGCACTAGATAGGGTCTTTTTTTCCTCTCCAATGCGGCTGGAGAGCGAGAGTAGGGAGCTGATGGACACTCAGGTCACCGTCAGCGTCTACGATACTGATAAAAAGAGGGCGAAGGAGGCGATCGAGGCAGCCTTCACCCGAATGGAAGAGATAGAACTTATCGCCTCCATCTATGATGAACGTGCTCAGGCCTACAGACTCAACGAATACGGAGAATTGGAGGATCCCTCGCCGGAATTGGTGGAGATCCTCACCGCGGCTAAACAATACTACGAGATCAGCGGAGGGGTGTTTGATGTAACGGTGGAGCCACTTCTTGCCCTGTGGCGGTACAGACAGGGGGCGGAGAGGCAATTCTGGGAGCTGGGGAAAGAGGAACAAAAAGGGGCAATATCCAATGTGATGCCGGTTATCGGTCCGAAGAATATCTATGTAGAGCCTGGTGTAGTCTCATTGAAACCCGGGACGAAGATAACACTGGGGGGGCTGGCCAAGGGATACGCGGTTGATCAGGGTCTAAAAGAACTTCGGGAGATTGGAATAGAGCATGCGCTGATCGACGCGGGTGGGGACATCGGGGTGATGGGGGGTAGACCTGACGGCGACCCATGGGAGATTGCCCTTCGCAACCCGGGAGATAGACAGGAATTCCTGACCAGTTTTCGGTTGAGGGAAGGGGCAGTGGCTACCTCCGGGAATTATGAGCGCTATTTTGACGAGCAGGCCGAGGTCGGACACATCATGGATCCCAGGACAGGCTACTCTGCCCAGACCTCCTCCAGTGCCACGGTTATCGCCCCAACCTGTATGCAGGCGGATGCAATGGCTACGGCCGTGTTCGTGCTGGGGCCAGTTGAAGGGATCAGGCTTGCGAACTCGATTGAAGACCTGGAGACGTTGATCGTTGGATATGATGATCCAAGCCAGCTTTACAGATCAGACGGTTTGGAGGTATTCGAATTTGAACAATAAGAGAGGTGGCGGATGAAGGCCAGTTTGTCCGAGTTTCTACAGCTGAGACGCCCTGGTGGGGCGCACCCACCGGGCAGCAAGCTGAGCTCGGCGGAGGCGATCGAGAGTGCGGGATTGCCGGATCGGGTCGTCCTCCCATTGGGACAGCACATCGGGGCCCCGGCGACACCGGTAGTGAAGCGCGGGGACGAGGTGAAGGTCGGGCAGAAGGTAGCCGAGGCGGATGGTTTCGTGTCCGTACCAATACACGCCACCGTCTCTGGGAAGGTAAAACGGATCACTACGGTGATGAACCCTGTCACCGGGAGGCCAGGGCCAGGGATGATCATCGATGCGGATGGGGACGATCAGTGGGCCGAGCCTGAGCCGGCGGCAGTGGATGAGCTATCCAACGAGGAGATTCTGGCCAGGATTAAGGATGCAGGGGTAGTCGGATTGGGGGGGGCGGCGTTTCCCACCCATGTCAAACTGCAGCCTCCCGAGGACAAACCTATACATACAATCATCGTCAACGGTGCGGAATGTGAGCCGTACATAACGGCGGATGAACGACTGATGCTGGAGCAGCCCGATGAGATCCTCGCCGGGTTGCGGATAGTGATGCGACTCCTTTCGGTTACCAAGGTCTGGATCGCCATTGAGGACAACAAGCCCCAGGCCATCGCGCGGATGCGTCGAGCCATTGCGGAACAGGGGCTCCCCGGGAATGTGGAGGTCTTTGCAGCCCGGGCGAAGTACCCCATGGGGGCGGAGAAGACACTGATCAGGACCATCCTTGGAAAGGATGTGCCGGAGGGCGGACTTCCCATGGATGTGGGGGCTGTGGTGCACAACGTGGCTACACTTGCCGCGGTGCACGCTGCGGTAAGCGCTGGTAGGCCGCTGGTGGAAAAGGTAGTCACTGTGACCGGATTGGTGCGAACGCCCAAGAATCTGCTCGTCCGGATCGGTACCCCAGCCTCGCAGCTCGGCGAGCTGTGTGGTGGCGTGGACCCTGCCGCCGATCAGCTGATCTTCGGTGGACCGATGATGGGGATCGCTCAACCTATCGATTCTGCTGCCACGGTGAAGTGTACAAATTGTGTCCTGTTTAAAAAGAGTGATCTCAGGGTGGAACACGGGTGTATCCGCTGTGGTCGCTGCGTGGAGGCCTGTCCGATGGATCTTATGCCGCTTATGTACGTCAACTACGTTAAAAAAGAGGAATATGATGATCTGTCCGCCTATTACATCGACAGCTGCGTGGAGTGTGGGGCCTGCGCGTACAACTGTCCGTCCAATATCCCCATCGTCTCCTACATCAAGGAAGGGAAGGCGGAACTTAGAAAGCAGGGGGCAAAATGAACGATGACCAAAAACGGTTGGTTTTAGCACCAGCCCCGCATCTCAGGGGCAGGGCCTCGATCGCGAAGGATATGTACATCGTGTTGGTGGCGCTTCTTTTCCCCACGTTGGGGGCGGTCTACTTTTTCGGGCTGTACGTGTTGTTAATGCTCGCCGCCGCTATCATCACTGCCATCCTGACGGAGTATGTGGCTAAACTCATGCGGCGTAGACCGTTCTGGATGGACGGGAGCGCGCTGGTCACCGCGGTTCTTTTTGTCTTGGTGCTTCCACCGCGTACCCCGCTGTGGATCGTCGCTGTGGGTTCGATGTTTTCCATTGCCATCGTCAAGGAGGCGTTTGGGGGATTGGGCCACAATATATTCAACCCCGCTTTGGCCGGAAGGGCAGTGGTAGCCGTCTCGTTTGCCGGGGCGGTGGGAAACTGGATCTCCCCGACAACCTCCTGGCTCGCGGATGGGATCACCACTGCCACCCCATTGAGTGAAGGATACCTTGCCCCCGTCGGTAAGGCTGAGTTATACCAGAGATTGTTTCTGGGCAATGTCGGTGGCAGCGCTGGGGAGACATCCGTTTTGCTGATCCTCATCGGTGCCGCGATCCTGCTCGCGTTTGGGTTGATAAAATGGCAGGTCCCCGTCTGTTACATAGGCACAGTGTTCCTCTTAAGCTGGCTTTTGGGGGAGGATCCGCTGTTTCAAATCCTGGCCGGGGGGTTGATGTTGGGGGCGTTCTTCATGGCGACCGATTACGTCACTACCCCGATTACAACCCTGGGCAAGATAATATTTTCCGTAGGGGCGGGAATTCTGGTGGTGTTGATCAGATTATTTGGAAATCTGCCTGAGGGGGTTGCTTATTCGATCCTTCTGATGAACGCCGTCACCCCGTTGATCGATCGCTATGTGAGGCCGAAACCGTATGGGTACGTCCCGAGCAGACACAAGGGGGCCGAGGCCGGTGGGTAAAAAGGGCAGTGAATTCTTTCCCGTCATATTTTTGACGCTGGTGGTGCTCATCTCTGTGGTCGCTTTGACGTTTACAGACAGCATCACCAGGGAGCGGATAGGGGCCGCGGAAGAAGAAGAGATAAGGGAGATGCTGGGAGAGATATTCCAGGCCATGAATTCTTTCACCTACAACGAAGAGGAAGGGTTGTATTCGGTCCTGAAGGGGAATGAGACGATCGGGTATGCCTTTAGGGCCACTGGTAAGGGCTATGGCGGGGATATGTCCATACTGGTTGGGATAGGGGATAATTTTGCCGTCACCGGGATCGAGCTCCTGTCCCATCAGGAGACCCCGGGATTGGGGGCAAAGATCGTGGAGCCTTCGTTTCAGGAGCAATTTGTAGGCCTGACCGTCGATGAGATTGCCCTGTCCCAAAATGGAGGAAAGGTTGATGCCATCACCGGTGCCACCATCAGTTCCTCGGCAGTGGTGGACACCGTGCGGGGGGCGCTCCTGGAGAAGTTGTCCCTGTTGAAGGAGGGAGGATGATGCACGCCTGGTTGAAAAATCTGGCCAAAGGAATCATCCGTGCCAATCCCACGTTTATCCTGCTGCTGGGGCTATGTCCCACCCTGGCAGTTAGCACATCTTTGGACAACGCGGTCGGGATGACCGGTGCGGTTCTATTTGTCCTTTTCGCCGCAAATCTCATCGTCTCCTTGCTCAGAAATATCATCCCCGAAAGGGTGAGGATCCCCACGTTCATCGTCATCATCGCCACCCTGGTGACGATTGTAGACCTGGTACTGCAGGGATTCTCCCCCGCATTGAGCAAGTCGCTCGGGATCTATATACCCCTGATCGTGGTCAACTGCATCATCCTTGGACGGGCCGAGGCGTTCGCGAGCAAGAACAGTGTGGCCAACTCTATAGCGGATGCCCTCGGGGTGGGACTGGGGTTCGGCTGGGCAATCTTCCTCATCTCACTGATCCGTCAGGTGTTGGGGACCGGGGCCCTGGAGATCTTCGGCATACATCTGTTTACCATCCCTGGCTTTTCCGCTACCCCGGCGGCGATATTCATGCTGCCGATGGGGGCATTTCTGGTGATCGGTCTTCTGCTAGCCCTGTTCCGGTGGCTGGGGGTGATCGAGGGTGACTAATCTTCTCGCCATATTCTTCGGGATGGCCCTTATCAACAATATGGTGTTGGTGAAGTTCCTTGGGCTGTGTCCGTTTTTCGGGGTATCGAAGAACCTGAAAAGTGCGCTCAGCATGGGGGTGGCAGTGCTGCTGGTCATGCTGGTGGCCTCCGCGGTTACCTGGCCCATCTATCATCTGCTACTGGTCTCCTACAATGTGGAGTTCATGGAGACGGTGATCTTTATTCTGGTGATCGCATCGTTGGTACAGATAATCGAGATGACGATAAAGCGTACCAATCTGTCCCTATATAATGCGCTGGGGATTTATCTTCCACTTATCACCACCAACTGTGCCGTGCTGGGGATCACGTTCATCAACATCAACCAACAATACAATTTTTTGGAATCACTGGTGGCCGCCTTCGGGGCGGGGGTCGGTTTTTCTCTGGTGCTCGCCATTATGTCGGGGATCCGCGAGCGGTTGGATTTGGCCGATGTCCCAAAGGCGTTTGCCGGGGCACCGATCGCGTTCATCACTGCGATGTTTCTCGGCCTCTCATTTATGGCATTCGCGGGGATGATATGATTGATGCGCAGGTTATCACCTCGATCGGACTTCTGTCGTTGATCGGCTTCGTGGCTGGAGCGATTATCCTGTTGGTGAACAGGGTCCTTCCAAAAGAGGATGAGTCACTTAGGCGGGCAAGCGAAATCCACAAGCTCCTTCCAGGGATCGATTGCGGGGCATGTGGTTATCCCGGTTGCTTCGCCTACGCGCAGGCAGTGGCCAGGGACAAGCAGGTAGCAGTGGATAACCCCTGTGCCACCCTGTCCCAGGATGAGGAGGGCATGCAGCGGCTGGGCGAATATCTGGGCCTTGATCTGGAGGGAAAAGAGTCGGCACAGAAGGCAATCGTGCACTGTACCGGTAGCTCGGATATCATCGCCGACTACGATGGAATCCAGACCTGCACAGCAGCCGCTCAGCTCGCCTCCGGTTATAAGGAATGTCCGTACGCCTGCCTGGGGCTGGGGGACTGCACCAGGGTGTGCCCGACGGATGCTATCTCGATCGACCCCGAAAGGAAGGTCGCGTTCGTCGATTGGGGGCTATGTATCGGCTGCGAGTTATGTGTGGAGGCATGCCCGCAGGGGCTGATCGAAATGGTGCCGACGGGTATGCCACAATACCTCGGCTGTAACTACCTGTCGGCAAGGGACGTGCCGGGCAGGAAACGCTGCCCCGATGGTTGCATCCATTGCCGGATCTGCGTCAAGGTGTCGAAGGAGGGAGAGGTTGGATGGGATGAGGGAAAAGACCTGCCGACCTTCGATCTCGACAGGTGTGTCCCGGCCCCGGCGGCGATCGAAAAGTGTCCACGGAAGATAATCAAGAAGACCATTGCCTACCCAGAGGAAGGGTGAAAAACAGGGAGCCTCAGTTTTCCACCCAAGAAGAGCCAATTCTTACTGTTATCTATAATTTTGTTGTTCTTAGCGACCTGGCGTCTTTGCGAGAGGATAAGATTTTCCTCTCGCCCGTTCGTTTTACTCACTCAAGACGCTGAGCGCGCAAAGAAAACCTGGCTCTTGTGTTTTACCGTCTGTGATTCTGTTTGTAGTTCTTCACTGCTCAACGCCTTTGCGACGAGTATGGTGTGGTTAATCTGCAGGGGCTAAACGATAGCTATATCAACTCGGCAAACGAGCGCTTTCCCACCTGGACGAAGAGCGGGGGGCTAAACGGCAGGTCAATATCGATTGAGGAGATCCGCCGCTCATTGATCCGTACCCCACCCTGCGCTATGAGGCGCTTTGCCTGGCTGCGGCTCGGCACGAGATTGGCTGCCTCTAATAGGGAGACCACCCACACCGTACCGTCTTCCTTGATCAGGGACCGATCGAGTCTTACCCGGGGGACATCGGTCGGCCGTTCATGTCGGAGAAACACCCTGTCGAATCCCTCCTTTGCCAGGTCTGCAGCCTCTTCCCCGTGGTACATGCGGACGATCTCCCAGGCCAATTGGCGCTTGGCATCGCGGGGTGGGAGGCCCTGCATTTGTTTGGGGTCAACATCGGTCAGGTAGAAGAAATAATCGTGGATCAGGGCATCGGGGACGGCCATCAGTTTTCCGAACATCTCCTGTGGGTCTTCGTCGATCCCGATGTAGTTTTCCACCGTCTGGCTCATGCTCTTTACCCCGTCCGTCCCGATTAACAGGGGGACAGTGAGGATGACCTGTGGTTCCTGCCCGTATTCTCGCTGGATATCGCGGGCGGTGAGAAGGTTGAATCGCTGATCGGTCCCGCCGAGCTCGACGTCTGCCTCAATCGCCACCGAGTCGTACCCTTGAGCGAGTGGGTAGAGGAACTCGAGGATGCTAATCGGGCGACCCCCGGAAAAGCGGTTGGCAAAGTCATCCCGTTCCAACATCCTTGCCACCGTATATTTGGAGGAGAGTTCGATGACATCGGCGAAGCTAAGCCTTCCCAACCACTCGGAATTATAGTGTATCTCAGTTCGTTCGGGATCGAGGATCTTAAAGGCCTGCTGCTGGTAGGACTCCATGTTGCGGCGGATCTCATCCTCACTCATCACGGCCCGGGAGGAGCTACGACCGGAGGGATCGCCGATCCTGCGGGTGAAATCACCTACCACAAGAACGCCAGTGTGACCAAGGGCCTGAAAAGTGTGCATCATCCTGAGTGGTACCGAATGGCCTAAGGTAAGCTGTGGGGCAGAGGGATCGATCCCCAATTTCACCCGTAGTGGCTTTCCTGTAGCCTTCGATCGTTCAAGCTTTTCGACCAACTCCTGGCGGGGGATCAGCTCAGCGGCCCCTGTTTCGATTCTTTGCAATATATCATCGATAGAGTTCATGGCTAGATTCGCACCACCGCCACCACTTTATCGTCGGCGGCAATCTGCATCAGCCTTACCCCGCGGGCATAGCGACCGTAGGTGTTGATCTCCCCCGCCACGATGCGGATCACCTTTTGTTCGGTTATCAGGATGATCTCGTCTTGATCGGAGACGACCCCGATGGATACCAGGGGCCCAGATTGAGGATCGAGCCGGATCCCGAGCACCCCTTTTCCACCGCGGCTCTGCAGCGGAAAATCGATCAAGGAGACCCGCTTACCGTAGCCGCGCTCGGTGACCATTAGCAGCCGTTTATCGATGGTGATCTCCGGGGGGATGTTGACCATTCCCATTACCCGGTCCCCTTCCTCAAGCCGGATCCCGATCACCCCACGAGAGGGGCGATTTGTCAGCCTTACCTCCTGCTGACGGAAGCGGATCGCCCTGCCGTTCTGGGTGGCAAGGATGACCTCCCCCGCATTGATGGTGTCCAGAACGTCGACCAGGAGGTCATCCGAGTCGGAATTCAGCGATATGATCCCATTTTTGTGGGCATTGACGTAGTCGGTGAGACGGTTTTTATTGACGAGCCCATTGGCCGTTGCCATGAGGCAGAGTCGATCCTTAACCTCGGCAAAATCTGAGACGGGGAGGATTCGGCGCACCACCTCGTCCTCCCCCATTGCGACCAGGCTGCGTAGATTCTTCCCCAGGGCGGTACGCCCCATCGATGGAAGTTTGTACCCTTGTGTCCTATAGACGGCACGTTGATCGGTGAACAGAAGGATCTCATCACGGGCATTCACGATCCCTGTGCAGCATATGTAGTCCTCCTCCTTGGTGCGCAGCCCGATGACCCCTTTTCCCCCGCGCCCCTGACTTTTGAACTCCAGCTCTCGTGGGGCGTTGATGTAGCCGTTTTTGCTTACGCTCACCATCAGATCGTAGTCGGGGACCAGCTCGGAGAAGTCGAGTGTCTCGCCGGCGGCAGCGAGGAATGTTCTTCTGGAATCTGCGTATTTTTCTGCGCTCTCCCGCAGTTCTTGCTTTATTATCTCGTCCAGCCGGAGGTCGCTGGCAAGGATCTGTTCATAATTATCTATCGCCTGCACTCTCTCCTGATACTCGGAATCGATTTTTTCACCCTCCAATCGGGTCAACTGTGAGAGGCGCAGTTTGAGGATGGCCTCCACCTGCTGATCGGACAGGTCAAAATCGGCCTTGAGCTGTGTTGCGGCGGTGGCGGTGTCTTTGGCCGCCCGTGTGATCTCTATCACCCTCTCGATGTCGGCCAGGGCGATCCTGTACCCTTCCAGGATATGGGCCCGCTTGCGCGCGACATCCAGTCGATATTCCGTCCTCCGCCTTACGACCTCACGGCGGAAATCGATGAAGCAGTTCAGTATCTCCTTTAACGAGAGGGTGCGGGGGTTGCCGTCCAGGATGACGAGAAATGCAGTGGCGAATGTCCTCTCGAGCGATGTATATTTGTAGATCTGGTTTAGAACCACCTCAGGATTTGCCGAATGCTTTACCTCGATCAGGATGCGTAGCCCCTCCCGGTCGGATTCATCGCGCAGGTCTGAGATGCCATCGATATCCCCGGATCGCACCTTGCTTGCGATCGCCTCCACGATGGTGGATTTTTTTATCAGGTAAGGGATCTCGGTTATGATGATCTTGTATTTCTCGATGGTCGCCTTCCCGCGGATGGTGAACTTCCCCTGGCCTGTTCGGTACATCTCTTCTATCCCCTCTTTCCCCGTGATGATCCCCCCGGTGGGAAAATCAGGGCCAGGGATCCGGCGGACGAGATCCTTGATCGATGCCTGTGGATTGTCGATGAGGAAGATGATCCCCTCGATCAGCTCACCGAGATTGTGGGGGGGGATCTGAGTGGTCATCCCCACTGAGATCCCCCACGCGCCGTTCATCAACAGATTTGGGACCTTCGCCGGGAGGACAACCGGTTCCTCGAGAGAGTCGTCGAAGTTCGGCATCCAATCTACCGTCTTTTCCCCCAGTTCCTCGAGGAACGCAGTGGCGATCGGGGCCAACCGCGCCTCGGTATAGCGCATCGCGGCCTGACTGTCCCCATCGATCGAGTTGTGGACAAATACACCACAAGACAGAAGGAAGTTATGATGTTCATCCACCGTTATGTCGTATACATCGGCGCGTTCCGCAAGCATCCGTTTGGCGACCACGTGATGGTTATAGGTGCGAGCTTCCTTCACTATCTCCTCAAAACTATTGAAGTAGTGAAGAGCTTTTTCAAGGCTGGGGACCCAATTTTCCTTCCGCTGCTCCTCGTATAGCTCGGGGGTAATTTCTTTTTCAATGGATGTACAAAGCCTGTTTACGTAGCGCAAGATCTTACTTCGCATGACCCGCCGTCTATAAGTAAGATCGAACCATTTTTTATGAAGGGCATTGGCTGCGCGCTCCGTTAATTCCTCCATCATTTTCGGGTTCTGTGTCATCCGACGTGCGTTGCTCCGCTGGACTCCGAGGCGTTGTCTTTGGCGGAACTGCTCGTCTCTCCATTGTCTTTTTACCTTAAGACGGTGGAGTTCACGAGTTTGTGGTCTCTTCCATAGTTCTTGGGCCATGTGAACGAAGTGATCACGGGAAAACTGAGCCCGATATTGAGGGTCCTTCCAAAGGCGTTTGGAACTCTGTGATATCTTTCTGCGAACTTCTTTGGAAGAGAGGGCCTCAGTAATTGCCCGAACAATTTTCTCTCTCATCTCGTCATTTGCCCACATGCGACGACTCTTCTCGGAGATAATGCGAGCGACGCGTTTCTTTTGCTCTGGACTGAGGGGTCTCTTCTCAATTCCCGTTAGAACTCTGGACATCTTTTGTCGATATTCGGGGTCGGCCCATAGGGCCTTCATCCGCTGAGAGATCTTCTCCCGTCTCTCTGGATGTCTGTTGTAATGGATATGTAGAGCCCGAGCAACCCTGCAACCATTGCGGACACGAAACTCTTCACTACGATTTTGCCTAATGATGCGCTGACGACGAGTTTCCAAAACCTCAGGATGCCCTTGATAGTAGTGCTGGACTCCCTGGCGCTGTTTTGCCCTGAATTCATCATCCATCCAGAGTTCAGCGACTTTTGCTGCGTGTAGGTGTAAGTGGGCTAGGAAGCTCATCCGTTCTATGTTATCGGGCGAATTATTCCACCGGTTGTAGTCTTTATGGTGCCTGACGAATGGGCCCTTTACCCGGGAGACATGGGCGTTTTGTGCATTGAACTCATCTGCTAGGTGATGGACAAATTCCCATTTTCCGGTGAGTGGTTGCTTCACTCTCAAGTAATCGTTTAGCCGTTCTTTGATTGGAGCAGTATCGAAATAGCCGGGCATCAGGGAATCATCAGCGGCAAGGTCACATGCCTGTTTATACGTTCCATTCCTTAGTAGAAACCGGTGATCCGGGGTGCACCGGATAGTGGCGCCGTTATCTAACGTGAGTGCGATGAGTGGAACGTTGTGTCGGGTAATCCGAGCATTCTTTCCTTCGCCTACGACAACTTTTCCCGCCCGGTCAACTGAGTAGACATAGAAAGAACTATCAGGTGGTAATTTCGCTAGCTCCTCGAATGACTTCTCTGTCCCATCGAGCAACTTGATCTTGGTCTCTCCGGTAAAACAGCCGAAGTTTCCCTGTCCGTCTATCAGTGGATAGCGATACGAGAACAGCTGTGCCATGTTGACCATGGTATCGTAGATCGCCATATCCCCGTGCGGGTGGAACTTACCCATGCAGTTGTGCGAAACTATCCCGTTGGCCGTGAACTGATGTTCTCCTTCCACCCCGAGATCGTAGGTCTTTGCTGAGCCGGTGGGGTTGATCGACCTTACCCGAATGAAACTGATTCCATCCTTGATGAAGTGATCGAATCGCCTGGCAAGAGGTGACCCGATCCGCTCTAATTTCTCCTGAATACCCCAATCGACGAGCTGGGGCTGATAGAGCCGCTCCTCGCGTAAGCCGCTGCTGTACCGGATTTTCACCCCAGTGGGGTATTTAATCCCCGCCCGGAACTTCCTCCCGGCCGCGTCCTCATACCACCCACCGCCAAGGTGCCCTGCGCTCAACTCGGAGGATACCGCATCCGCTGCGTAAGGGATCCGGTCGAAGTCGATCTGCTTGGCCTCGCTTTCTAGCAATCGCTGCAGTCGCTCTTGTTTCTTAGGATGAGCAAGCTCTAGCCGTGCTGCCAACTCGCGGGCAGCACGCCCTCTAATCTCCAGAGAATAGTTTGGATAGTTCGGCTTGACCTCGTGACCATTGATCCTGCTGTCCCTCTGTCCCAGGGCCTGAACGTAACGAGTAGCAGGGATTCCGAGGTGATGGAGCAAGACCTGCAAGCGGTCTATCAATTCCCTGGATATTGAACCATAATGGATAAGGTTTCGGTTCTTGTGGATGCTGCCATCACCGTCGATTAACCCGCTTATAAAGGAGAAGAGCACCCTGCGCGGCGCTTGCAACACCTGCCTGGGCACGGTCTTACATTCCGCTCGTAGCCCCTCAAGGCTGAAGGTTTCGACCAGATACTGGTTGATCCCATCACGGCTGATCCGAACAGTGTACCCGCGGTGGAGTTCCTCGCCATGCGCAGTCCGATACCGGTATCGTTTCTCCTCGACTGTTGGACGATAGTCGAACTGCTCTTCAATAATTGCCGCGGCTCGAGCGGCAATGGTATATTCACTGTTGTAAATACCGAAGCGGCTCCGGCCGCCCTCGCGCGCGATCCAGCCGTCAGAGACGAAAAGCCCGAGGAGGTATGCTAGATTCTCACCCAAGTGTAACTTATGCCCTTTAAATGGGGGAAGTAAAGGGGTTCCAAGCCCCTCCGGGTATACTGAGCGAAGGACGAGCCAATCACCGGGCTCAAGTCTTGTTGCCTCCTTCCATCCATAAGAGAGGTCTGGCTGGAGCACTCGGAGCTTCTGGGAGAAGGTGGTAACCATTGACAACCCATTCTCGAGCTCGACCTGACAGACCGGGCGCTCCGGCATCTCATAGAGTTCGGTGACAGTCCGCTCGCCTGTCTCGGTATAGACCCTATCGCCGTGCTCAACCTCCTCGATCGGTATTAGACCCCGGCTGGTTGCTGCTAATGTCCCCGCTACAAAGCATTCCCCGACGATGCGCGCCGATTTCTTGTGAGCCTTCCCCGGGGTTAGTCCAAGTGAGTGAAGACTGTACAGGATCCGCCGTTGTACCGGCTTCAATCCGTCGCGGATATCCGGGATCGCCCTGCCACGGATTACGCTCATCGCGTAATTGATGTAGGACTGCTCCATCTCCTCTTCGATATAGGTACGTTCAATCTTTTCCATGTGCCACACCTTTTCCCGGAGGCGGTAAGATATGATTAACCGATAAAAGGATAACCAAATTGCAGTCCAGCTGCAAGATTATGGGGTTTTTAGACTATGCAATCTTTCAATAGAAACTGTTCTCTCAGCGACCATACGAACAGGACACCGTTGTCTGACAAATAAGACGATCATACGGCTTTGGGTACGTCTTTGGTGAGCTCATTCCTAATATTCTGAAGTTCCAGTATAAGATTTAAGCGAGCAATCTCACCCTCTTGGTTCGCTGGAACTTCTCTCTTGCCTCACCTCCTGAAGATTACTCTACCACTCTAAAGGCACTCTTCGTGGGTCACCTCCCTCTCTCATCCAGGAATTTCTCCCAGATCCCCTCCCAAAAAACAATTTCCCCCTAAGGCCCTC
>JAYEMK010000016.1:0-13927 GCA_034718095.1 Candidatus Bipolaricaulota bacterium
GACCCTAAGCATCTCCCGGTCGCCACCGGTTTTCCTTAAGGAGTGGGAGGAAAATGGCCTCCAATATCTACCCCTTTCCCAACTCCTTTCGCACATGCGAAATCAAACCACCATCTTCGATGATGGCGATAACTTCATTGGGAAGTGCGGGAAAGTGGTACTCATGGCCTTCGTAGGCCACTACCCCTTCCTCAAAATCGACCGAGAGTGTGTTACCTTTTTTCATCGCCTCTATCCCTTCGGAGAGTTCAATCACCGGCAGACCGTTGTTGATAGCGTTACGAAAGAAGATGCGTGAGAAAGACTTTGCCACCACCGCTGCAATCCCGGCCGCCTTGAGACATGTAGCTGCCTGCTCGCGCGAGGAACCACAGCCGAAGTTCTCTCCGGCAACGATCACATCACCCTCCTTTACCTGCCCGGCAAACGAAGGATCCAGATCCTCCATGGCGTGTCCGGCCATCTCCTCAGGCGTCAGCGGTTGATAGGTGTATTTGCCGGGAAAGATGACGTCGGTGTTGATATCATCCCCATAGCGCCAAATCGTCCCGATACTCATAAAAACCTCCTTGGATCGCTGATCGTTCCCGTTATGGCTGAAGCAGCCACCGTAGCCGGTGATGCGAGGTAGATCTCTGCCTCCGCCGAACCCATCCTTCCCTTGAAATTTCTGTTTGCGGTGGAGAGACAGACCTCTCCTGGGGCAAGCACCCCTTGATGTGCACCCAGGCATGGACCACAGCCAGGGCTTAGCACAAGGGCGCCCGCTTCAACGAATATCTTGATTAGTCCCTCTTTGAGTGCACCCAGAAGGACCTCTTGTGAAGCAGGCAGGATGAGCAGCCGCACGCCATCTGCCACCTTGTTTCCGGAGAGAATCTTCCCTGCCAGGCGCAGGTCCTCCAGGCGGCCATTGGTGCATGTGCCGATGAGAGCCTGGTCAATCTTTGTGCCAGCCACCTCTCCAATTGGTGACACGTTGTCGACGGTGTGTGGTTTTGCTACCTGCGGATCTAATCTTGTAGCATCGAATTTAAGCACTTTCTCATATCTGGCATCAGGATCGGGATAAACTGGTGTGTACTTGCGCACAGCACGCCCTTCGAGAAAGGCAAATGTCCTCTTGTCAGGAGCGATGTAGCCGTTCTTTGCTCCGCACTCTATCGCCATGTTCGACAATACCATGCGAGATGAAAGGCTCATCTCTTCAATCGCTCTTCCTGTAAACTCGATTGAGCGATACAGCGCTCCGTCGGCTCCGATATCACCAATAATCTTTAGGATGAGGTCTTTGGAGGTAATGGGTTCTTCTAGATGTCCGGTTACTATTATCTTGAAAGTTGCCGGGGTCTTGAGCCAAATCTTTGAGGTGGCGTACAGGACGGCCATCTCCGATCGGCCAACCCCTGCCGAGAAGGCACCAAACGCCCCGTAGGTAGTGGTGTGCGAATCAGAGCCAAGGATCAATGCCCCCGGTAGGGCGAATCCCTTCTCTGGGAGTACCTGATGGCATATACCCACCCCCATGTCGTAGAAGTTCGCGATCCCCTGTTCACGTACGAACTGGCGGATCTCCTTATGGCCCAAGGCATACTTTTCGGTTGAAGCTGGCACGGTGTGATCGAGAACGATAACGAACCGCTCCGGGTTCTTGACCCTATCAACCCCGATTTTGGCGAACTTCTTGGCGATCGCTGCGGTGTTGTCATGCGACATGCAAAAATCCGGCTCCACCTCGACGATCTGCCCGACGGCGACCGATTCCAGCCCCGCCTTCGCTGCCAATACCTTCTGTGCAAACGTCATTCCCATTCAGATCACCCCCTTGAGGGATGAAACCTTGTTTCTATCCCTCGATCGTGTCGAAGTTCATAAAGTCGGCCAGATGAAGGACTACCGCCTCCGGTGTACGGGGATAAGGATCCCCTTCCTTGGAGTGCGTCCCGATTATGTGCTGGACGGCCGCTGGGATACCGTGCGCGTCGGCGAGGGCAACCCCGGAGAACGGATGGCGCACGAGTTTACCGGCCGCGCTCTTCTCGAACACACCATCCTTCTCCTCCATCTCCAGGAGCTTGCCCACATCGTGCAGGAGCGCCCCGGCAAGCAGTGTATCTTGATCCAGGTTGAGTTTACCCTGATATACAGCGGCAAACGTATTTGCCACCGCGAGGCAGATCTTGGTCACACTGCGTATGTGCTGGGCGAAGTTGATATCGACCTTCTTTGCCAATGTAAACGGCATCCTCTCTATGTCTGTGGGCTTCCAGCCACCGCGGTCAAGCGCGGCCTCCCAGGTAGAGAGCACCTTCTCTCGTAGCCCTTCGTCTCCGATAAGCCCTATCTCGGGCAAGATCGTCAGAAGATCGTCTCTTATTTCCATCGTGTGACCCTCCTTACGGTATCGATCACGGTCCCATCCCGCCACTCAATGAGGGCGATCACCTCATCACCGAATACCGGCTTTCGCAGAGGTCGAATAAGCTCATCCGCCTCTTGCTTGATCGCTTCGAGTTCGCGTACCGGGAGTCCGGCCGCGCGGAAGCGTTCGCTTAGGTCCTCCCTGTTTGGATTGATAGCGATCCCTCTCTCGGTCACTATTACATCTACCACCTCCCCTGGTGTAGTCACGGTGGTCACCCGATCGGTGATCACTGGGAGCCTCCCACGGAGTGTAGGAACAGTGATCACGGTCATCTTCGCACCCGCTGCAACGTCCTGGTGACCACCGATCCCGTGCAAAAGCAGTCCATCGGAATGGGTGTTGACGTTAACGTTGAAGTCAAGGTCCACCTCGGTAGCTCCGAGGAATGCAGCATCGAGCATATATGTAGCGCAGCCACGGGAGTCGTAGTTGGCATAGTGTCCAGGGTCCATAAGCACATGATTTTGATCCTCGCGAAGTGAATCGATCGCTGCAAGGTCGAATGCCTGGCCATCGAGGACCGTGTGCACCAACCCCCCTCGCAGGATATCGACCAACAGTCTTGTCCCTCCCCCCATAGCGAACCCACCTACGATGCCCGCCTTTTCCATCTCCTCACCCACGAACTTGGTGGCGGCAAGAGAGATGCCACCCGCCCCACCCTGGAAGTTGAACCCATCCTTAAAGTATCCCGATGCCTTTACCGCAGCAGCGGCGAACCTGGCGATCCGCAGTCGGGTTGGGGAGCGGGTGATCCTGAGGGTCCCTGAGGCGATGCTCTCCGGGTCGCCGATTTCGTCAACCGTCACCACGTAGTCGGTCCAACCCTGCTGAATCTCAAACGGGAATACCGGATATGGGGCGAGATCGTTGGTCACCACCACGGTCTTGTCGGCGTACATGGCGTCTACTGCGGAAAACAAAATAGGTCCGCAGGGGGTCTTCCCCTTGATTCCGGTGGCGTTACCGTAGGAATCGGCCTGCGAGGCGGCGATGAACGCGACGTCGATCTTCACATCCCCCGCCTCCACCGTCCTCCACCGACCACCATGTGAGCGGAGTACTGCCGGTTGTTTAAGCTTTCCCCCTTCGGAGACAAACGCGCCGACAGGGCCGTTCATCGAGCCCTCGATGCGGCTGATCACTCCGCTCTTTATATGCTCGATCAGTGGTTCGTGCACCGGAAACAACGCAGTTGGAAAGATCCGCAGGTCTTTTATTCCCATCCTGGCACAGGCGTCGACGACCTGATTTACAACCTTATCCCCCTGGCGGAAGGAGTGGTGGAAGGAGATCGTCATCCCGTCGGAGAGACCGGTCGCGGCAATCGCCTCTTCGAGCGACGAGATGACCTTGTTCTCCCCGGGCCGTACCGTCTTCTGCGGGCGGGCGGCCTTGCGGCCTGCGGGGGTGGTGGCGAAGGCCCCCTTAAAAGGTCGAAGCTCTCTCTTGCCGAGGCTCTCCGGAACCTCACGGCCGAGTGTATTTTTCATTGCGCCCCTCCTTTCTCGATCAATCCGGCAAGTTTGAGAGTGCGCTGTGCTCGCTTGAGGACCGGACGATCGATCATCTTTCCTCCGATGGCGATGGCACCGATCCCCTGTGTCTCTGCTTCCTCTGCGGCAGCGACGATGCGCCGCGCTTGTTCGATCTCTTGCTCGCTCGGTGAGAAGACGGCGTGAATCGGTTCGATCTGGCGCGGGTTTATCACACCCTTTCCGTCGAAGCCAAGATCGCGTGCCAATCTCGCCTCGGCGATCAGACCTTCTTCGTCCTCCACATTGGGATAGACCGTATCGGAGGCCTGCACCTCTGATGCCTTGGCCGAAGCGACGATCATCGACCGGGCAAAGAGGAGGCTCTCCTGCGTCCGTTTCGCTCCGAGGTCACGGGTGAAGTCCTCCGCACCGAAGGCGAGGATCACTACTCGCTTGTTGGCAGCGGCAACCCCTTCACAGTGAAGGAGGCCCTTTGCCGTCTCGATGATCGGCATAATGTGGGTCGAGCCCTGCGGGATCCCGTATTCCCCCTCCAGCCGCGTCAACTCCTCGTCCAGTTCATTGATGCTCGCGGCGAACTCGGCCTTGGGAAGGCAGACCCCGTGTGGTTGTGCACGCAGGACCTCAGCCAGATCGTCACGTCCGTAGGTATCAAGCGGGTTTATGCGGACCCACACCTCAGGGAAACGGAGGGCGGCGAGGAGATGTTTTACGAGTATCCGGGCAGCGTACTTCTCGGCCGGGGGAACGGAATCCTCGAGGTCGAGCAGGACGCAGTCGGCGTTGTGCAACTCTATCCCCACAAGCAACCGTGGGTTGTTCCCCGGGGCATACAGGCGGGTGCGGCGAAGCCTGTCCCGTGCGGTCGGATTGCGTTTCACCGCCAGGGGCTCGACCTCCAACTCGTGGATGGCCATCCGCAATGCCGCCTCCACCCTGGCTGAAACCACGTAGTCGAGCGCCCCACTGTCAACCACATCTACCCTTGCCCCTTTTACCCCCAGTGCTGCCACCGTCTCCTCAACCACCGCACGGATCCCCGCGACCAACAGATTTCTGTTTGTCGTATCAATTTTGATCTCAATTGATTTCGCGCGGGTAACCGTGACCTGGCAGTCCCGCTTGGCCTCTGTCCCGGCCGTACAGATTTCGCTCATTAGTCACCTCCTACGACATAAGAAGGACCAGGATGGCCTTCTGGGCGTGCATGCGGTTCTCCGCCTGGTCAAAGATTGCACTTCCCCGAGCCCGCGAGGCGGCATAGGTGATCTCCTCGGCATAGTGCGCCGGTAGACAGTGCATGATCAGGGCATCGTCATTTGCCAGTTCTATGAGATCCTCATCGAGGGTGAAACCGGTGAAATCATGCTTCTTATCCTCAGCCTGTGCCTCCTGTCCCATGCTTGCCCATACGTCCGTGTAAAGGACGTCTGCACCATTCGCTGCATCCTTGGGATCGTGAAAGACCTCAATATCCCCACCGGCGGACCTGGCAGCGGTGATGATCTCCTCGTTTGGATCATACCCTTCTGGACAGGCTATCCGGAATCGCATCCCAAGCTTCGTGCAGACATTTATAAGCGAGTGAGCGACGTTGTTTCCGTCGCCGATAAATGTCAACATCAACCCTTCCAACCGGCGTTTCTTCTCCCAGATAGTGAGCATGTCGCCCAACACCTGACACGGATGAAGGAGATCGGAGAGGCCGTTTATCACCGGAACCGAGGCGTACCTGGCCAGATCGACGACGGTCTGATGATCGAACACGCGGGCCATAATCCCGTCGACATAACCCGAGAGGACGATGGCTATGTCCTCCGTGGTCTCACGCTTGCCAAGCCTTATATCATCAGGGCCGAGGTAGATCGCGTGCCCTCCCAGCTGTGACATCCCGTTTTCAAACGACACACGCGTGCGTAGCGAGGGCTTCTGGAAGATCATCGCCAACCCCTTACCGGCTAGCACACCGTGTTTCACCCCGGCACGCAGCTCGAGTTTCAGGTTGCGCGCGGTCTCGAGGATCTCGTAGATATCCTCGGTCGATAATAGAGCGAGGGAGACTATGTCCTTTGTGTGCATACGAATTTAATCCTCCTTAGCTGATTGTTTTCTTGTTTGGGTCCATGCATGTCCTGTGGCAATAATATCCACATCGCTGTGGGTGAATCGTACCTGCATCACCCGTTTATTATCATCAGTGGTCAGCCATATCTCCGTGATATCCGGCCCACCGATCCCTGACCCGTCCCCACCGGACTCAAAGCGTAGCCTGAGTTCCCGTTGATCGGGGTTTGGTGTTCCTCCTTCTGCGATTGCGATCCCTACAGCTACCGTCCCTGTACCGCAGGAAGGCTCTATGTGGCCCGCAGAGATCTTGTGGGGAAAGATCACCCGGCCATCGCCGCTGTGTGCCGGCCGAAAATCGTACACCGCAAAGTCCCCCACATCCCTGCCGGGAAACGCTGCCGCGTGGAAATCATCCTGTAGCCGGGAAAGGACAGTCTTTGTTCTATCGTCGAACCTATCAAGTGTCACCTCAGGGTAGGCCTCTCGCAGCTCAGCCCCATCGACTACAAGCACCTTTCCAACCCGCCACACATTGACCCCGGCTACCTGCATCGGCACCACTCCAAGCCCATAACATTCCTCGACAAATGCCGTCATCACAGAGATGATCCTCTGTCCCTCGCTGATGATCGGAACAAGTCCTGCCTCCGTCTCCAGCTCGACCGCGGTGATAGGCTCATCCAGCCCGAGTTTAAATCTATTTGATATGTCCGTATCAACCAATGCCTTCCCAAGAACCTGTGTCAATCCACCACAGCTGCTGATAAACCCCCGGCCCGATACACTGATGATCTCCGCTCGCAGCCTGTTTACCCCGTCTCCGTACAGCAGGGCCGCCTGATGGCCACGAATACTTGGGGGATCAAGCACGGTGAGCCCGATCTCCAGCCTATCTTTGGTAGGAATCGACTTTCCGTCCAAAAGGACGATCTCATTCCCGCCCATCTGCCCTTTGATAAAAGGGATTTTTCTATTCATCATCCTCCCGGTATACGACCCGTCCATCGAAGAGGGTCATTTCCACCTTCATGTCCTTGATACCAGCCGGTTCTGAGAATGGATCCCCATTTAGCATAATCAGATCCGCCAGTTTTCCAGGCTCGATGGAACCCACCTCCTGCTCAGCATTACCGGCAAACGCGGCCCCCATCGTATAGCCGCGCACCGCCTCCTCAACCGAGAGGCGTTGAGCAGGAAACGGGGCGTTTACCGCCCAGTGAATGCCGTACAGCGGGCCGAAAGGCATGCAATCGGAGCCAAGGGCAAGCGGTACCCCAGAGTCTACGACCCAGCGCAACGGGTTCATCGTCTCTATCCTCTCTCTCCCAAAACGCCCCTCGTACATCCCGCCGGGCAGGCCCCATTCCCCGGTGAAGTTCGGTTGCATCGAAGCAATGACTCCCAGGTCCTTCATCCGTTGAACCTGTTCTTCAGTCAGCATTTCGCAGTGTTCGATCCGATGTCGAAGATGGGGCTTCGGGTCATCTTGAAGGACAGCCTCCAGGCAACCGAGAACCTGACTCAGCGCCTGGGTTCCGATGGCATGGATCGCAAGCTGAATGTCATTTTCGTGGGCCTTTCTTATGAGTGCTTCTAGTTCTTCACTGTTCCAGATGCGCATTCCTTTATTCTCCGGGTTATCTTGGTACCCTTCTGTTACCCAAGCTGTCTTAGCACCGATCGATCCATCGCTAAACAACTTGAGCCCACCGACCTGAAGGTTACTGTCTCCAAATCCGCTCGCAAGACCAAGCGTGATCATCTTGTTCAGGTAATTCGGGGTAAAGTAAAGGCGCATCCGCATACCTGGCTGATTGTCTCTCCGCAATCTCTGACAGGATTTCAGGTCTTCTCTGAATTCTCCCTCCTCGACGACCATCTGGTGAATGGATGTCACGCCGTGGTGATAAGCGTAGTCAGTGGCCCTCTGAATCCCACTTATACTCTGTTCTTGATCTGGTTTAATCACCTGCCGAAGAAGGGCTGCCGCGTCTTCAAATAGCCGACCGGTCGGCTCTCCTAGTTCCGTTTCGAATCCACGAATGGACGGATCGAGATTGAGAACTTCAAGCCCTTGGCTATTTACACAATACAGATGGCAATCTACCCGTTCCAATGCCACAGGTGGGTGAGAGACTGCGGTATCTATTTCTTCTGCGAGCATGAACGTACAATCACCGGACCACTTACTCTCGTCCCAACCGGTGCCGATGACCCAACCCGGAGATTCTTTTTTCGTTGCAAAACTCTTCAACCGCTGCAACAGGTCCTGCTTTGAGCTAACGGAGGTTAAATCGAGGTAGTTATTCATCCGGACCCCCATCAACCTAAAGTGTGTATGAGCATCGATGAAACCGGGCAATAGCACCTTTCCATGAGCATCGATTCGCTCGGTAGAATTTGAACAGAGTCTTCTTATCTCCTCGTTCTTGCCAACAACCAGAACCCTATTTCCTTTGATACCAACAGCCTGTGTCTGCGGACACCGAGGATTCATCGTATAGACACTGGCGTTATAGATTGCTACATCCAGGGATATCATTCTTCTCCTTTGTTTTGGGCAGTCAGTAATGAGAGCGCCATATCCATATAGATCGATGCCGCGTTCTCTAGCTGATTGACCTCCACCTCTTCTCGGGGTCCGTGGGCCCTGGCGATATCACCGGGACCGCAGATGACCGTCTGCACACTATTTTGAGCCAAAGCAGCCCCATCTGTCCAGTACGGGAGACCGATGAATTCACCTTCTCTACCGAGTGTCCGCCTGATTGAGGCCGCCAACATCTGCGGAAGATCAGCTTCCTCCGCGGTTTCGAGAGGTGGATGAGGAAAAAACGAAAATGGTTCCATCTCGCAAACTTCGTAGGAGATACCAGGAATATCCTGAGACAGCTCTTCCAAAATACCTTTCAGCTCGGCAACTAGCGCCTGAGGGAATTTGTCAGGAAGATAGCGGCAGTCAAACTGGATCGTGCAGTGATCCGGGATGATATTGGGCGGCTGCTCACCTCCAACTATTTTCCCAACGCTGATTGACGAGTGCCCCAGTAGCGGATGAGTCTTTTCTCGCTGGCTACTACCCAGCCTTTCCTCTATCACAGCAATAAATTTAGCAGCAAAGGAAACAGCATTTACGCCTTGCTCTGGACGGCTAGCATGAGCCGATTTGCCCCCTATCTCGACCTCGATGAAGTCAGAACCCTTATGCGCTAAACCGATCTTAAGTCCTGTTGGCTCACCAACAATGGCGTAGGTGGACAGAGGGCCTTCTTTGATCAACTTGCGAATGCCTGGGCTACCGGTCTCTTCTCCGATGACCCCGGAAAAGTAAAGGTCGCCATCAAGCCTCACTCCGCTTCGATGGATCGCCTTGAGAGCACAGCTCATCGCGGCGATTGCTCCCTTCATGTCACACGCTCCACGGCCGTGTAGTATCCCATCTCTCACATAAGGATCAAAAGGGCGATCCATGCCGCCCGCTGGTACAGTATCCAGGTGGCCGTTTAACATGAGGGTGGGGCCTTGACCGACACCGGGGATGCTGGCGATAATATTGGCCCGTTCCCCTTCCACCGGTTGCAAGACCACTTTGATACCCGCATCCTTATACCAATCGAGCAAGTATTGAGAGATCCGGGCCTCTCGCCCCTTAGCATTTTCGTGGCTTTCAATGGCAATGAGTGCCTGCGTTAACTCGACTAATTCCTTAGTATCAATCGTTGGCGTAGAAGTCATTTGATAAGAATCAACCCCTGCACTCTCTCTGAAAGCTTTGTCTGGTTTAAGGGCTCATTTTTTTTAATTTTTTTTGGAGGCCTTATAGCCATTCCTTGATCCTCTCTTTTAAGTTATCAAAGTCTTCTCGTGGGCCCTCGGCCATGTTCTTTCCTAGCGCCAGAGCATATACGTAATCCGAGATCTCTATGGCCTGCCGGATGTTCTGATCGACCATTAAAATGGTCATCCCTTCGTCCTTGAGTTCTAGCAGTTTGTCGTAAATCTCTCGAGCTAGCTTGGGAGCCAAGCCAGCCGTTGGCTCATCCACAAGCATCAACTGCGGATCAATCATCATTGCCCGCCCTAGTTCCACCATTCGTTGCTCTCCCCCACTGAAGTTGCCGGCTTTCTGCTTGCGGCGTTCCTTCAATATTGGGAACCGTTCATAATTCTCTTTAAGCTTAAGTTTGATGCGTTTTTTCTCCCGTCTAAACGTCCACGCGCCAAGCTGTAGGTTCTCCTCCACCGTCATCTCTGGGAAGACGTTCCTTCGCTGTGGGATATAGGTCAATCCCAGGGTGGGCATCTTATACGGATTGGCCCCCGCGATATCATTTCCTTGATAGAAGAGTTTTCCTTTGTTAGGAGTAAGAAATCCATATATCGTTTTGAGTAATGTAGATTTTCCGACCCCGTTTGTACCAATAACAGAGGTAAGACAGCCCTTTTCAGCTCCAAGAGATATACCCTGAAGAATGTTAATATCTTTATAATAACCTACATAGAGGTTCTCAACATGCAGCACGTTCATCCCTCCTTGTTGAACTGGGGCGACTTCGTTTCCTCAACTTGAGCCTCTGTAGAGGCCTCACCTAGATAAGCCTCGATGACAGCATCGTCCCTTCTGACCGCTTCCGGATCTCCATCGGCTATCTTGTGCCCCTCGTTCATTACGATCACTCGCTGCGACAGGGAAAAAATGGAGTCCATATCGTGACTGACGATGATGAATGCCTTGCCGTCCGCATGCACTTCCTTGATGTAGGTGTAAATTTGCTGGCAGAGCTCAGGATGTACGCCCGCAAACGGCTCATCAAGAAATATGACCTCAGGATCAAGCATCAGTACTCGCCCAAGCTCTAGGAGTTTCTGCTGTCCCCCCGAGAGGTTCTTAGCGTTCTCGTTTGCCAAGTGCTCAATAGTTAGAAACTCCATGACTTCTTGGGCGCGTTTGCGAATCGCCTTTTCTCTCTGCTTGCCAACAGCCAACGCTGGCACCATCAGGTTTTGCAGCACGCTCATCCTGCGGAAGACCCGGCTGACCTGAAATGTTCTTCCAAGACCTCTTTTAGCCCTCTCGTAAGACGGTAAGTGATCGATGCATTTACCCTGGAAGCGGATCGAGCCGCCGGTAGCAGGAAGAAGCCCATTAATGGTATTGATCATCGTTGTCTTTCCCGACCCGTTGGGACCGATCAAGCCTATCAGTTCGTTCCCTTCTACGGAAAAAGAAACGCCATCCACCGCCTTTACGCCACCAAAATACTTCTTTAATGCATCTATATTAAGATCAATATCAGTCATTGATTATACCTCTTCACCGATGAACTTTTTGTACAAGGGAGCGAGTAGACCGTTGCGAGCGAACCGCACAACCAGCATCAACAGCCCTCCGAATAGCACCATTCGCCAGGCTCCGAACTCACGCAGCCCCTCCAGACCAAATTCAACGATAATTCCTCCCAACATGGCTGCGATGAGGTTCTCTACTCCGCCGATGATAGCCATTCCAATGACCAGTCCCATTGTAGCGATTTGCCCAAAGTTTGGTGTGAGCATTTCCGTAAAGTGAGCGTAGAACACGCCTCCAATTCCACAGAAGATGCTGGTCACAACAAAGGCGATAATCTTGTAGCGGACGACATTGACACCCATGGCGGATGCAGCTTCATCATCCTCTCGAATGGCCTGAAAGAACAGCCCCCACCTTGACTTAAGCATCCTATACATTACGAACAGGGATATAGCCAGTAGCAGAAACATCAAGTAGTAATAGGGAACCTGGGAGCTAGTCCTAAACAATCCCTCTACATGAAGGCCACAAGGACCCCTGGTAATCTGGTGCTCAGTATTCAAGATTATCCGTATGGCCTCGGCAAAGGCAATCGTAAACAGCGATAGATATGCCCCTTTGAAGCGGAGACAGAGATAGCCGATGAACAGGCCAACAACACCGGCGGCCAGAACGCCAGCGATCATCCCAAGGGGCAACGGTAGCCCAGTGTATGTGCCCAAAAGCCCGCTGGTGTATCCAGCGATAACAACGAGGGCGATATTGCCGAAGGAGAACTGTCCCGCGTACCCGTCCAGGAATGACCAGGTGGCAGCCAGCAATCCATAGAAGTAGGCCATGACAAAAACATGCAACCAATATGGATTCTTGATGATCAGCGGTATTAGCAGGCCAACGAGGAGAAGTCCCACAAAAAGGAAGAGCTTTCTTAGTGTTGTTTTTTTCATCGCTACGCCTCCCCAAATAAACCACGCGGCCTGAACAGGAGGACAAGGACGAAGATAATAAGCCCATAGAGCTCCCGATAGGCCAATGCACGTGACATGCCGGGAATGAGACCCGCGCCCATAGACTCGACAAGCCCGATGATAATCCCCCCGATGATGGCTCCCTTAACAGATCCCATCCCTCCTAGCACCACGATGATAAACGCTCTCAAGGATGGGAGAACCCCTACATCGGGGACGATAGAAAAGATCGGCGCGATCAATGCTCCAGAGGCACCAGCCAGGGACGCACCGATGGCAAAGGCAATGTTGTTCATCCACAGAGGATTGATCCCCGTTACCGATGCCGCATCCTTGTCCTGACTGACGGCCCGCATCGCTTTACCGGTCCATGTTTTGCTCATGAACAAAAGCAGCCCGACCATCAAGAAAATGGCCAAGCCTGCTGCTATCAACCGATCGGCGCTCAGGGTCAGGACGCCGATCTTTATTCCCCCTGCCATAAAGGAGGGGGTGCGGTGAGGGAACGGACCAGCGAGCGACAGCACAAGATTTTGCAAAAAGAAGGATAATCCAAAGGTCACCAGTATCGCATACTCGGCCGGGCGATCTACCGATCCCAAGTGCATCGGACGCAGGAATGAAACCTCGAACAACGACCCAATGACAAGGAGGACAACCATGGCAAAGATGATCCCCAGAAACGGGTTGACCCCTCCTATGACGGAGACCAGGAAATAGGCGGTATATCCGCCAATCATGTAGAACTCTCCGTGAGCAAAGTTGATAACCTTGAGCACGGAGAAGATCAGGGTCAAACCGAGTGCCATCAGGGCGTAAAGGCATCCCATGATCAACCCGTTTGCTCCTTGCATCAAAAAAAATTCTGGACTATACATATAACAACCCCTTTTCTTGTTAACCGGAGGCAAAGACGAGAGTTCTACCGGCGCATGAGACTCATGCGCCGGTAGAAGGGTTTTAGGCCTATTCCTCAGGCACAGGTATGAAGTACTGCCCCTCGGGCAGTTCAGAGAAGACTGGCGGCCAAATGACCGTGCCCTCCTCTGGGCTCTGTCCCACTTCCGTATACTGGAACAGGTACTCACTCACATCCGGCCACTGGTGCCACATGTAGTCAGGTTCGTCCTCTGGTACTGGGTTCGTAGACCCGTACGGGAAGTAGTACGTTCCGCGCATACCGGTCCACTCCATGACTTCCAGAGCATCGATGATGGCATCGGGGTGCGTACTTCCGGCGAACTTGATCGCCTCGCACATCAGCATGAACGAGTCATAGCCTTCCATGACCGTTGCGTTCATGAGCCTGCCGTAGGCCTTTTCAAACTTCGCGTTCTCTGCTTTGGTGACCTCGGTGTAAGCTGGCGGCGGCAGGCCGATCTGGGTCACCACGATGTACTTGGCAGCTTCACCTGCAACCTCCCACACCTCTGGGTGGAGGCATTCATTGGTCCCGTAGAAGACCGTATCAGGAGAAGGAGCCAACCCTATGTCGTAGGACTGCTTGAGGATGCGGAACGCCCCTGGTCCAGTGATACCACCGTACATCAGATCCGGTGGGGGGTCCCACTGGTTAAAGTTAATGAGTGTCGGCGTGAAATCCTCAGTCTTTACATCCGTAAAGGCGATCTCGCTGTAGATGCCGGCCTCATTCCACGCTGGGGTGAGTTTTTTCTCA
>JAYEMK010000017.1:0-13918 GCA_034718095.1 Candidatus Bipolaricaulota bacterium
GGCCTTGTAGGGAGAACGGATGGTGACATCGTGGAATGCCTCCTCCGCCAGGTCGAGTTTGCCGAAGGCTAGGTGGGTTTGGCCGAGTTTCAGCAGGGCATCGATGGACCCGGTGCGGTCGAGCTCCCTGTTGTACAGGTCAATCGCCTGTTCGTAGTGAGAACTTATCTCTTCCGATAATTCAGCGAGCCGTTCCTCTTCATCGGCAGTGCGGTCCTGCTTTTCTGTGAGGGATTCCCGCTCGGCGATCCCCTCAACCATCCGTTTGTAGACGAGGTCGCCCTGTAGAACATGTAGCTTTGCATTTTCAGGAGACTGGGCCTTTATTGCGTCAAGCTGCTCCTCCACGGCATCGAGCTGTTTTGTAGTGAGATAGACCTTGGCCAGCTTCAACCGAAGATTGACATCGTTTGGCCGAAGCCCCAACGCCTCGTTGTATCTGTCAATTGCCTGTTGATATAGTTGATTCTCCATCGCCATATCCCCGGAGGCGATGTAGGCCAGTACATACTCGGGGTCCTTCTCGATCGCCTGCTGGAAACGCATATCGGCCCCGAATGTGTCCCCCTGCTCGGCGAGTAATCTCCCATAGGCATAGATGGTTTCTACGTTGTTCGGATCGAGGGACAGGATGCGGTCCAGAAAATCTTTATCTGCATCCACCTCGTTCAGTGCCTCCAGGTAATTTTCGAGTGCCCGCTCCTTAAACCCTGAAATCTGTTCCCCGAGTTCAGCGATTTTTTCCGTATCCTGCTCAGTCTGATCCTCTTTTTCCTCCAGCCCCTTCTTTTCCCGCATTGCCTGGTTCATCTTTGCTTCGTAGCCGCGACCGATGTAGTAAGTGAGGTAAGGATCGCTTGAACTGCCTTCCTCCTTTATCCGTTCGAGCTCGGCCAGTCCACGGTCGATGTCCTCCTGCTGCAGCAGGATGGCATTGACCATTGGGCGTTTAATATCGATCTCCGCCTCGGAGTGGACCTCCTCGTACCAGGAATTGAAAATCCTGTTTTTCTCCTCTGTAATATAATCCTCACGCACCTGATCCTTCACCTCTTCCAGGGTTGGGGTGTGGCCAGGTCTGCGGTCAATGAGCTTGATGATGTGGTAGCCGTATTTGGTCTTGACGGGCTCGCTTATCTCCCCAATTTCGAGCGAGAAGGCGGCCGCCTCGAATTCCTCAACCATTTTCCCGCGGGAGAACCACCCGAGGTCGCCACCATCTTCCGCGCTCGCGGTGTCGGTCGAGTACTCCTTTGCCAGCATGGCGAAGTCGGCCCCAGCATCCAGCTGTTGTTTGACCTCAATGGCCTTTTCTTCGTCGTTCACAAGGATGTGAGAGGCATGGAGCTGCTCTTTTTCCTCATATTGGGAGAGATTATCGGCGAAGTAGGTCTCGAGTTCATCATCGGTCGGGGTGATCTTCCCGGCGATATCCTCACGCAGGGCCTTATTGCGAAGCTGTGTGGTAACGCTTTGTCTGATGGACCGCTTGAATGAATCGAGCGTCTCACCCTCGCTCTCCAGGTATGAGGCGAGCTGTCCTTCAGTGATGTTATTATTTTCGAGTATGGAGTTGTATTGTGACGAGTATTCCGCCTCGATGTCGCGATTGGGGACATTGATGTTGTACTGCCTCGCCTGTTGGGCCAACAGCGCCTCGCGGATCAATCCCTGCAACGCGGATCCCTCTGTCTGTAGCGTAAACAGGGCCCCGCTTGCCCCGGACAATATCGGGCCGATATCCTGCCCCAGTTGTTCATAGTAGCGTTTGTATTGATCGAGGAGGTTTGTGCTCGCCTGCTGCAAGGCCTGGTTTGAAATTTCTTCCCCGTTCACCATCGCAGCGACGGTCTCCCCTTCTTCGGCAGAAGACCCGGTCGGTGTCCCAAACCGGCTGAATGTGAACAGTCCCACCCCACCGATCAGGAAACCGATGACCATTATCCAGACGATTGTGCCCTTGTGTCTATTGAAAAATCGCTGCATATGGTGAGCTCACTCCTTGGCGTACGAATTGAATTAATAATAACGGAAGGGTGAGAATCGGGCAAGGAAAATGTGTCCTCACCATCCCTCAGCCTCGGTATTTTCATCCCCGCCAGGAATGGGGTGGCGGGTCCGAATCGCGAAGTGAATGGCCGTCTTTTCGTTTTCGTCGATGCGGACGCTTAAGAAACCGGGGAGGAAGTAAAGATCCACCCCGCTTGCCGCCAGGTATCCGCGGGCAATGGCGATCGCCTTAACTGCCTGATTGACCGCACGTGGCCCGATGGCCTGCATTTCCGCTACCCCTGCCTCCCGGATTCCGTTGGCCAGCGCACCGGCCGTTGCCCCCGGATTGGACGTGGACGATACCCTCAGCACCTCCATGTTCCCTCCTTATACGAACTACTTTGCACTCTGAGTGAACTGTGTTTTGCGGATTACGTTCACCTTTATCTCTCCAGGATAGCTCAGCTCACCTTCGATGGCACGGGCAATGTCGAAGGCCAGCTTGGCAGCTATGTCGTCACTTGCTCGATTCGGCTTTACCATCACTCGCACCTCTCGCCCCGCTTGCAGTGCGTATGCCTCCTTTACAGCAGGGAAAGAACGGCACAGATCCTCCAGCTCCTGCAGGCGTTGGATGTAGCGCTCGAACGTCTCCTGTCTTGCCCCTGGTCGTGCCGCCGATAGGGTATCCGCAGCCTGTAGCAGAACATCGAGTATCCCTTCTGTGGGGACATCTTCGTGATGGGCCGCAATGGCGTGGACCACCTCGGGTTTTTCCCCATAACGACGGACAAGGTCGGCGCCGATCAATGCGTGTGGCCCGTCCACCTCATGGTCGATCGCCTTTCCGATATCGTGCAGAAGACCGGCCCGCTTGGCAGTCTCTGGGTCTATCTTGAGTTCAGTGGCGAGCAGTTTTGCTATCCAACTCGTCTCCAGCGAATGCGAGAGTTGGTTTTGCCCGTAGCTAGTGCGGTAGCGGAGTCGGCCGAGCAAAGCCACCAGTTCAGGATGCAGGTCGACACCCACGTCAAAGGCTGCCTTCCGGCCAACGGTCTTGACCTTTTCAGCCAGTCGTGCCTTGGCCCGCCGGACCTTTTCCTCGATCTGAGCGGGATGAATCCGTCCGTCTTCGATCAGCCGTTCCAACGCCATTCGGGCGACTTCACGTCGCATCGGATGAAAACATGACAGGATCACCGTCTCCGGGGTGTCATCCACCAGCAGCTCCACCCCGGCCAGTGCCTCAAATGTCCGGATGTTTCTCCCTTCGCGGCCGATGATCCTCCCCTTAAACTCCTCGGAAGGGAGGGAAACCGAACTTGTCATGTTGTCCTCAACGTATTCCGCGGCATAGCGTTGAACCGCGGTGGCGATGACCGTCGCTGCCCGCTGCTCCGCCTCCTCCTTTGCCTTGTTCTCCAACTGCTCCAGCTTGCGTGAGAAATACTGTTGAGATTCTGACTCAATAATGCTCAGAAGGTGCTCACGCGCCTGTTGCTGGCTCCAACCGGCAATCTGTTCCAGCCGTGCCTTCCCTGCGGTAAGTAGGCTGGCCCCCTCTTCCTTTAGTTGTTTTAGTTCTTCCTCATCACTACGCAGCGAGTCCTCCACCCGCTCCAGGTAGTTTGATTTTTTACCGAGGCGGTCCTCCCTCTCCAGGACCCGCTCCTCCATCTTTTCAAGCTCCTTTTGCTTTCTTCTCGCCCTTTTTTCCAGCTTCTCTTGCAGTGCCCGAATCTTACGTCGGCCTTCCAGGAGGCTTTTCTCTTTGAGCAGTTCCGCCTCCCTCTTCGCAGCGGCAAGGAGTTCTTCTTCCTTTTTCTTGCGGGTTATACGCCCTACAAGGTAACCGAATACGAGCGCGGCGACAATTGCAATCCCAAATCCAACGTATTCCATATACATCTTGTTTCACTTCCCTTTATATTTGACCCCAAGAATTATCAAAGACCTATCTCATTATAACCTCTTTCCCTTCGTCACGTGCAGGGCGGCTGGAAGGAACAGTAGACTGAATATTAGGGTAAAACCGATCCCCAACAGGGCGGAGATCCCGAGGCATTGGAGTCCGGGGGTACGTGCCAAAAGGAGACTTCCGAATGCAAGCATTGTAGTCAGGGAGGTGACTATCAGCGCTGCCGCTGTCAGTGCCCCCCCACGTTCGATGGCCCCGTCTACCTCTCGTTTGCGTTCCTCCAGGTAGCGATGCAGCAGGTGTATCCCGTCGTCCACCCCTATACCTATCAGTAGTGGTGAAATGACGATGTTGATAAAGTTGAACTCGACCTCGAGTAGCTTCATCCCCCCGAGCATCCATATGTAGCCAAGGATGAGCGGCGCCCCCGCCAAAAGTGCCTGCGTCCATTTTCCTACGCTACGTCGAAGGCTGATCGCAATGAGAACTAAGGCAAGAATGGTGGAGAGCCAGAAATCGCGGTGCAGGTAGTCCTGTAATCGCTTCCCTACAAGAATCATGCCAAAATATTTATCAGAAAAAGTCTTGGCATAGCTGATGAATTTGTCGAGATTATCTTCATTGTATAACTCGTTGCTTACCCTGGCATAGATGATATACTCATTATCGGGGGTCAGGTAGCGAGCGCGGATCCCCTCCGGCAGTTCGGCCACGATATCCTGCAGGAGGGCCTCAATCGGCGGCAGGTTTTGAACCTCTCCAAGGTTTTGATCAAGCTCGCGAAGCGCAGACTGCAAAGCGCTGATTCTGCCCTGTGCCCCTTCCAAATCCAGTGAGCCAAGCTCATGTTGTAATAGCTGCAGCTGTGTTTGAATCCGGTTGCTATCAATGGCGATCTCTTCCATTCCATTGAGTGTTGCGCCGTACTGCAGGAAACTAAACTGAGGGAGCATAAGACGTAACTGCGAGAGCAACTCCTGCCTTTTGCTGAGGCCCTCATCCAATAGGGAAAGTTGCTTGATGTAGGATTCAATATTCAGCTCGCTTAAAGTCTTTTGTTGTTCTGACAGATTGGGGGGAAGGAGGTCACGGGCTGATTGGACCCCCCGTACAAACTTATTCTCCTGCAGGTGGGCCACCACTGTCCCTAGTTCCTGCTCATTTGCGAAAAAGGTGAAGTACTGGCCGATTGTCATATTCTTTGCCCCCCCAAAGTTGTCCATGATTCTGGCTAAGGTATCCTCACTTTCTGTATGAGGAACCAGATCGGAGCTTGAAAACTGGAACGTTATATGTGCCGCCTGAAAGGAGACAAAGAAGGTGAGGATTATTACGATGGAGAAGATCGTCCTCCCTTTGCCGACTACGAAGCGAAAGAATGGGAACAAATAGGTGGAATGACCTAAAATCATCTCTCGATGCCGAAAACGAAACACGAAGTGGGCGAGGGTGATGAGGGCGGGCAGAAGGATCAGGGTTGATATAAAGGAGATAATGACCCCAACGCTGGCAATTGCCCCC
This sequence comes from Candidatus Bipolaricaulota bacterium, assembly GCA_034718095.1. Classification (GTDB taxonomy): domain Bacteria; phylum Bipolaricaulota; class Bipolaricaulia; order UBA7950; family UBA9294; genus JAYEMK01. The sequence goes on from JAYEMK010000017.1 coordinate 5,432, forward strand.
ATCTCAAACAGACCTCTGGAGCGGGAGAATAGGAGAGAGAGAAATACCAGGGCCGTAGTGATTGCGGCGGCGGCGGAGGCCTTCCCTTTATACAGTGTGGCGACCTTAAGTGCGGGATTGAGAGGGCTTCCCCTCTTTCTTTCCTCAGCATACCGGGAGATGAAATGGATCCCGTAGTCGATACCCAGGCCGAGCACAAGCGCGGGGAGAAAGGAGGTAATTAGATTAAATCCACCCATGACGAACTTGACCCAGCCCAGCGTCAGGGCCAGACTGATGAGAAGGGGAATCACCGCTATGATGCTGTAGAAAAATGAGCCGAAAGCAAACAAGAATATGACGAATACCCCGATTGAAGAGATGATTGTCGTGCGGTACATGTCGGTATTTATCACCGCATTGGTCTCGGCGCTGTACGCATATGGGCCAGCTGCAGCTACCGTTACCCCCAATTCTTCCAGGTCGAGCCCCTCGAGCCTGGAGTTTAATGCCTCCATCACTTTTGTGCAGTAATCCACCCCTTGTTGTGCCGGAAGTCGTGGTTGCACGTTCATCAGGAGCATCGTCCGATCGCCCGAGAAGTACCCCTGTGGTTTCCTTTGCGTGGCTTGATCTGTGGAGATGAAGATCTCGGTCAACCCTTGGACAGCACTGGTCACCTCCGGCAACTTGGTAACCCCGGCAAGTGCCGCTAATACAGATTTGTTGAGGGTGATCATATCGCCAAGTCCGCCCCTGATTTTTTCAATGCTCTTTAGCCCCTGATTTTGTAGGGTGGAGGAATTGCTCACTGACTCGAATGCCTTGCCCACCTGCGAGTAAGCGTCCCGCAGATTTTCCTCAGGTAGAAGGGATAGCTCCCCATTGGATATCGAGCTTTCGGCGAGGGAGACGCTCTCTTCTATACGCTTAAGCCTTTCACTATCCAGCGTATATAGAAGCAGATATTGTTCTGGAATATTCGCAGAGGGTTGACTTAGGTAATCTACTTCGCTGAATTCGGGCTCCGTGCGCAGGAGGTTTGCGATCTTCTCTGCCGCGGTTAGAAGGATTCCCTCCCGCTCATCGACGGAGGAGAGGGCACCCGGTTTCGTAAGCTCTACTAGTAAGGCCAGGTAATCCGTCTGAGCGAGATACTCCTCGTGATGGAGGTACTCATCGATCAGTTCGTCATCCTGCGGAAGGAGATCGATGAACGAACTGCGAACAGGGAGTTCCTGAATATAATAGACAGCCGCCCCAGTAATGGCAAGGGCAACCAGGAGGACAAGCCAGGCGTGATAACGGCTGACATTGAAGATAGCAGTAAGGATCCTCTCTGCAAATCCCATGATAGGCGGTAGTAAACTTAGTTGCCCGCTTCGGCTGGACTGGTGACATCCACGGCATAGCCGATCATCTTCGCAGTCAGCCGAACATTTTGGCCGCCCTTTCCAATAGCGAGCGAAAGTTCGTCATCTGGGACGAGTAACCTGACACTGCGGGCATCCGGATCAAACTCTGCGGAGATGACCGAGGCTGGCTCGATACTGCTTCTGAGCAACTGTTCCAAATCATCGCTCCAGCGGATGAGATCGATCTTCTCCCCATTCAGTTCCCTGGTGACGACCTTAACCCGGGCCCCACCCGCACCCACACAGGTTCCCACCGGGTCTACATTTGGATCGAGTGATTCCACTGCCACCTTGCTTCTCCGCCCTGGCTCTCGAGCGATCTTGCGGATGACCAATGTGCCGTCCTCGATTTCAGGGACTTCGACCCTCAAAAGCCTGGAGACGAACTCTGGATGGGCCCGGGAAACAAGGATTCGCGGATCCCCTTGAGTCTCCTCTACACTAACCAGATAGGTCCGCAACCTTTCCCCTGCACGATACCGCTCGCCTGGTATTCTTTCTTCCTCAGGGAGAATCGCCTCTGCCTCTCCCAGGTTCACCCAGACATTTCTTCCCTCAAAGCGATGAATCGAGCCGGTTATAATCTCCCCCACTCGGTGTATGTACAGTTCGTAGACGATCTGACGCCGCCGGTGAATGATCCCTTGCCGGATCGTCTCCTCTGCCTTTTTGGTGGCTATTCGGCCAAATTTCGCCAGGTCAATTTTCTTGCTATCGATGAAGATATCTCCTGAGTTGCGGTCTATCTCCACGTCCACCGGGGCTTCCACCTGATATTCTTCACGGTACGCAGCGGCTAAACCTTTGCGAATCGCTTCATACAGATCCTCTCTTGCAAGCCCTTTTTCCTTGGCCATCTCTTCCAGGGCTTCAATAAATTCAATGTTCATCAGTTATCGGACGTTCCGATTCACACTCCTCGTGCGGGGAGAAATAAGGCTAGCGGTTGCGATCTCCCCGTAGGATAAGGTAATCTTGTTTTTATCAGCCACCAGGGCAATCCTCCCTTCTGATCCAATGTGCAGCGTCCCTTCGTAAACACGTTTTCCCTCTCGAGGGGCAAAAAGCTTTACCCTGACAGGCTTGCCGGCAGCGGCACGGAAATGTTCCTCCGTAAACAGGGGGCGATCGATCCCAGGGGAGGAGACCTCAAGGTCAAATGGAAAATTATCCCCCATTTTCTCTTTTAGTGACCGTTCAATGGACCGGCTTACCCGCACACAGTCGTCTATAGTTACCCCCTGTTCCTTATCGATAAGAACCCTCACCTGACCGCCTGTTATCTGCACGTGATAAAGTTTCACCCCACTCAGCGGTAAAACCCTACGAATGAGGGATTCCACCCCTTCTTTCTTTGCTGGCATGATCATTGTATTATACGGAAATGGAGAAGCGCTCACAAATGAGGAAAGAGAGAGAAAAAAAACAGTATGTGCTGAAGGTTAGGGTTAAGGACCATGGATCCAGGCTTGACCGATGGCTCTCCGACCAAATCAGCCATAGATCTCGCAGCCAGATACAAAAAGGGATTCGGGCAGGAAGGGTGTCTGTGGATGGGGTCAGGGCCTATACCCCGGCTCAGCGCCTGCATGGAGGGGAGTTGGTGGTATGGGAACCTGAACAATCGCGGTTGCTGACCCCTGCAGCTGTCGAGATTTCTATCCTATTTGAAGATGATCAAATTATAGTTGTGGATAAACCTGCGGGGATGGTGGTCCATCCCGGGGCCGGTGAGAATAAAACAACCCTGGTTGAGGGATTGCTCTTTACCCGTTCCCTACCGGTTGGGGACGACCCTACCAGGCCCGGGATCCCCCACCGGTTGGACAAGGAAACGACAGGGGCAATAATTGTCGCTAAGACTGAGCCGGCACTTAAATCATTACAAGAACAGTTCGCCGCGCGAAAGGTCAGGAAGGCCTACATTGCCCAGGTGGAGGGTAAACTAAGTGAAAGCGAGGGGCTGATCGATGCCCCGATCGGCCGCGATCCTTCCCGCCCCAGACGCATGGCGGTTCAGGCACATGGTCGCCCGGCTCAAACAGAGTTCAGGGTGCTTTGCCGTGGAAAGAAAGACACACTTCTGCTTGTCCTTCCACAAAGTGGCCGCACACACCAAATCCGGGTTCACATGTGCTACATCGGGCATCCCATCGTTGGGGATTCCATATATGGAACGACCGGGGAAGGGCTTCGACTGCACGCATGGCAGATCGAGGTCACTCATCCGGAAACCGGCGAAAGAATGGTTTTTGAGGCGCCTATTCCACCCGGGTTTCCCGACTATCCATACCGCGAGATAGCCTGGCCCGCACCGCCACCCACAGATAGTCGAGTGCAGCCAGGTAACTAACCCCTATCGCCACGTATAGGAGTGTCAACCTATAACTTGAATGCAGCATAAGGAGAACCATACTGGCGAAAACCAATACGGCAGCGATCTTCCCGGGCACGCGTGCCCCCTGCACAATGTGACTGCGGAAATGAAGGACTGTCCCCCCGATAAGCAATCCTGCCTGCGGAATCAGAAACAGAATCAAGGGGGTCAGTGTGATCTCTCCACGGACGGTAAACGCTATGAAAAGTGAGAGGTAGAGAGCCTTATCGATGAGGGGATCCAGTATTTCCCCCTCCTCGCTTACTTCGTCACGGGCCCTTGCCACCATGCCATCTACAATATCACCCGCGCAGGCGACGATAAACAGCGCAACTGCTACCCATCTCTGGTCTATAGCCAGCAGGATAAGGATCGGCGGAATTAGGGCACCACGGGCAAGGGTGATCTTATTGGCGACGGACATAGTACCCTAATGTTAGTGTCCTCCTCATCCCTGGGCAACCTGCGTGGACGGGGCTAAGTGAGGTTGGTAAAATCTTTACTGAATGAAGGGGGATGAGATGAGCAAACGAGTATTGATAATGGGGGCAGCCGGGCGGGACTTTCACAATTTCAACGTTTACTTCCGCAACAACCAGGAATACGAGGTGGTGGCGTTTACAGCGGCACAGATCCCGGACATAGAAGGAAGGGCCTATCCTGCCGAACTTGCTGGCGAGCTGTATCCGAATGGAATTCCGATAGAACCGGAGTCGAGGCTGGCACAGATCATCAATGAACGAAATGTCGATGTGGTTGTCTTCGCCTACAGCGATGTATCCAATCAACACGTGATGGAACGCTCGGCCCTGGTAAACGCTGCTGGCGCTGATTTTATGTTGCTGGGGACAGCGGCAACCATGATCGAGGCTGAGCGGCCGCTTATTTCCATCACCGCCACCCGGACCGGTTCCGGAAAGAGCCAGACCACAAAGCGGATATGTGAGATTCTAAACCAGCGCGGTAGAAAGGTGGTAGTCATCCGGCATCCCATGCCATATGGAGATCTGGTGAAACAGGAATGGCAACGGTTCCAGTCCTATGCCGACCTTGATCGGTACGAGTGTACGATCGAGGAGCGGGAGGAATACGAGCCTCACCTCGACAACGGAACGATCGTGTACGCAGGGGTGGACTACGAGAAGATCCTGCGCAAGGCTGAACAGGAGGCCGATATAATCGTTTGGGACGGCGGGAACAATGATTTCCCCTTCTATCGTCCCGATCTCTCCATTGTCGTGGTCGACCCACATCGGGCAGGACACGAGCTACTATATTACCCAAGCGGCGTTAATCTGAGGCTGGCGGATGTGGTGGTGGTAAACAAGGTTGATACCGCCGGGTTGGATGACATTAACTTTGTCCGTGAAAATGTCTACGGGCTGAATCCACGGGCGACGCTTATCGAGGCCGCCTCACCGATCTTCGTGGACGATCCGTCAGTGATCCGCGGCAGGCGGGTCATGGTAATCGAGGATGGGCCGACCCTGACCCATGGTGGTATGGAATATGGTGCGGGAACGATCGCTGCTAGGCGCCTTGGGGCAAGTGAGATTATTGACCCACGTCCATACACGGTGGAGTCGATCACTGAGACCTACAACCGGTATCCAAAGATAGGACGGCTCCTCCCGGCGATGGGATATGGGGAACAGCAGATCCGCGATCTGCAGGCCACGGTGAACCGCGTCGATTGCGACGGGATTGTGATCGGCACCCCGATTAACCTCGGTCGCCTACTCTCGTTCAACGTCCCGTCGACCAGGGTTCATTACGAGCTGCAAGAGATCGGCACCCCCACTTTGGCAGAAATTATGCCGGGGTTTTAGCGGTTTTGTAGGGGCATCTCGTAGATTCGCCACGTTTTATAGTGGTAGCCGCCCATCGACGCTGCTGCCCTCAACACGAGGTCGTTATCCTCAAGGAGCATTGATGCCTCGCAGTAAGAATAGCCCTCCTTAAGCGCATGTTCGCGCACTTGATGATATAGCATGGCATCGATGCCGAGCCTGCGAAATTGGGGTCTAATCCCGAAGAACATTAACCGAACGCGGTTAATCCGGTGACGGGTCAGCAGGAGGCGAGTTACACGTACCAGATCGGTGTCAAGCAGGCGATTCCCGCGTGGGTGGAGGGCGACATTCGGATCAGGGATTGCACCGAGTACAGCGGCAAGCTCGCCGCCCACATAGGCGAAGCGGATCAATCCGGAATCACCGACTATCTTGAGACTTGCCGCCATCGCGGCGGCCTCGGCATCTGTGAGTGGTAAAAATCCCCAGTTGTCTGCCCATGCATCGTTATAGATGGAGACGATCAGGTCAACCTCCGCTCGCAGCCTCGATAGATCGAAAGGCCTTGTCTCGATTCTACCCTGCAGGCGTGCATCGTTGATTAACCGCTTGAGTCTTCCGCCCGGTGTCCCATTTACCTTGACCCAATAGGCGTGATAGTCCTTGATCTTGACCAAACCATAGCGTTCGAGTAATTCACCGTAATACGGCGGGTTGTGCGTAAGTTCCACGGTTGCCGGGGTATCGAATCCGTGTACGAGCACCCCCTGATAAGGTTCATATGTGGCTGCGGAATACCCCCCCGGACCTCTCATCACCTTCATTTCCCTTGCTGCGAGCCAATCTTGTGCCCGATCGAGAAGTCCACGCGCAACCGAGAAGTCAGCCACGGTCTCGAATAGGCCAAAGAACCCTATCTGCGCCTGGTGATGTTCGTTGAAACGTTGATTGATGGCAGCGGAGACCCTGCCGAGGAGCAGTTTTCCGCGACGGGCGAGAAAGTGCGTCACCTCGGCATGCTGGTGATATGGATGCCCCGGGGTGAGTAGACCTGTAAGTCGTAAAAGGCGGCTCCCGAGGAGTTCCCCGCGGAGTGGGGGGGTCCAGTTGGGGTCACCACGGTATAGCCGATATGGGGTCGCCACGAAATCGCGTAACCTTCTGTCACCTAAGGGGATCTCTTCAATTTGAAAACTCACCAATTCCTCTCCAGAATAAGAATTAGGCCTATTATGCAAAAAATGTGATCTCTCTACCAGCGAAGGGTCGAACTATAAGGTCTACAAAGGCCTTGGAATGGGCCGGTGGATTTATGTTTGAAAGATCAGGTAAGATATGGCCGGCAAACCGGGTTGGAGGCGAGGATTAGATGAATGCCGTTAGACACAGATTATATGAGATCGATAGGGAGTCCCCCCTGCCTATATATCATCAGTTAAAGGAGATAATCAAGGCAAAGATCGAACGGGGCGAGTTTGCGCCGGGAGAGCGCATACCGACCGAGTATGAGCTATGCGAGGCACATGGAATTAGCCGAACACCCGTTCGTCAGGCCTTGACCGAACTAGTCAATGAAGGCCTTCTCTTACGCCTCCGTGGCCGTGGGACCTTTGTCAATGGTTATTCTTACTTAAACGTGAGACCAGTTAAGGCAATCATTCCCGAAAAGCGGTGGAGTTCGCCTCTGGAGAAGGCCGTAGAGATCTGGAATAGCGAGAATCCGGGTTCCCGCGTTAAACTTGACATTTCCCTCGTTGGGTACCCGCAGTTTCGATTTAAGATCATCGCTGCCGTGGCCCGGGGGGAGGCCCCAGATTTGGCATTGATAGATTCCGTTTGGATGGCGGAGTTTGCCGAGTTGGAGTATCTCCAGCCGTTGGATGAGCTCGATCGAGAATGGATCGAGCGGGATTTCAAGAAAGACTTCTTCCCTTCCTTTGCCTCTAATTTCTTTCGTGGCCATCTATATGGGATTCCGCCTGAGGCTGATGTGGCGGGCGTCTGGTTTCGGCGGGATTGGTTTACGCTGGAAGGGATTTCTCCCCCTCGAAACTGGGGTGAACTACTTACAGCGACCCAGCACTTCAAAAAGAAGAAGATAAGGAACAGGTATGGCTTAGGCGATTATCCTCTGGCTTTTCCCGGAGGGTTGGAGGCCGGGGAGACAACTTCATATATCCTGCTTCCCCTCCTGTGGTCAGCGGGAGAGGAGGTCTTTGTTGATGGGAAGATCAACCTGGGAGAGGGAGCCCGACAGGTCCTCTCCTTTCTTGTCGACTTAGTGCACAGGTATAAGGTGGCAGCCCCAAAGGTCATCTCCTGCGAATGGAACAGGGCCCCTATTCTGTTCGGGCAAGGGCAAACGGCCCTCTCTTTTGGCGGGAGTTACGAGAAATTTATCATCTGTCAAGCAGCCGGGTGGGGAGAGGAAGAGTTCAAAAAACGGGTCGGTTTCCTCCCTTTCCCAGCTGGGCCAAAGGGGACTGCGACGACCATGGCAAGTGGAATGGTCTATTCCATCTTTCGCCAATCCAAGGCTCATCGCCAGGCGCTGGAGATCCTGAAGCGGGCTGTGTCTCCAGGGGTGATGAAAGATTTCTGTTGCTCCACGGGGCAGAATCCCCCTAGGATCTCGGTGGCCCGAGCCCTCGATCCTCAGAAGGATTGGTTTCTCTACAATACCTCCAGGCTTCTCTACAACGCTCGGGTTCGTCCACTGATACCTGAATACGCGGCGGTCTCAGAGCAGCTGCAAGCGATGATGGAGAACGCCCTCTCCTGCCGAATGACGGTCGAAGAGGCGGTGGGGTGGGCTGAGCAGGTCATCGGGGCGATTATGTCTGGAATTGACGAAAGCCAACTGAGTTACTACGGCCGTTCAAGCATTCCCTCTTGACGGGAAATTGAATTTGTGCTATGATTG
>JAYEMK010000018.1:0-4357 GCA_034718095.1 Candidatus Bipolaricaulota bacterium
CATAACTTTCTCGATGGTGGTCGAGGTCGCCTCGAAACCGTTGGGATAACTCTCATCGATACCTCGATCATCCAAAAATGGGTTTCTCTCTCGCGCCAGGTTACCGAGAAGCAGGAAATACGCAGTAGGGGTCTGGGGGACAATGCTGACCTCTTCTACCCCCTCGAGCCGTTTCTCTATAGGGTCGAAGTTCACGTTAAGCTCGTAGTCGGTTGCCAGTGCCAGGGCGGCAAACCAGACAACGAACATAAACAACATGTAACTACTAATGATTTTGAATAACTGCTGCCTCATCTTCTCCGTAAACTATAGCTGATTGTTTTCCTCTTCTTCACTTTCCCACTCAACCGAACGGTCGACCTGGATCTGCACCGAGGTGACCTCCCTTTCGGTCGCCCCCTTGACGGTGAACTTCACTGGCCCGAATGGTACTTCCTCTCCTACCTGTGGCACTTCTCCACGAAGATTTAGGAGGAGGCCGTTCACCGTCACGCTGTCATCATCAGGGAGCTCGATGTCCAGGGTTCGGCTCAACTGGTGAAGGGCGGTTTCCCCATTGGCCAGTACCTCATCGGAGGATATACGCTTGATCAAGGTCACCGGCTGGTCATATTCGTCTTCGATCTCTCCCACGATCTCCTCAAGGATATCCTCCATGGTGACAATTCCCGCCATTCCACCGAACTCATCGAGCACAACCGCCATGTGGACCCTCTCACGTTGAAACTCCCGCAACAGGATATTGATCGGCTTGCTCGCCGGGGTATAGTAGACAGGCCGAAGCATTGTCCGCAGTGACCCCTGCGTGGAATCATCACAATGCGATAACATATCCTTGGCATATAGAGCACCGATAACATTATCGGGAACATTATTATACACTGGAAAGCGAGAATGGCCATCCTTGGCCATGATGGCCTTCGCCTCCTCGAGTGGGGTGTTAATCTCTATCCCTTTGACCTCAGTGCGGGGGACCATCACCTGCTCAGCGCTCATCTCGTCAAACTCCAGGATGCGACGGATCATCTCCCCATCCCTGATATCCATCAACCCTCGCCGTTCGCTGGCATCGACCAGGGTCTCGATCTGCTCATCGCTTACCGCAAACGGCTCTTTTTGGGAAAGTTCCTCACCGAACAGCCGCATGATCGCATCCGCGATCCCCCGGAAAACAAAAATCAACGGCCGCAACAGCCAGGTGAGGACATAAATCTGATTGATGATGACCAGGGTATAGCGTTCAGCGTTATTCTTGGCGAAGTTCTTAGGCGTGATCTCCGCCAGTATAAGCAGCGACACTGTCATCACCCCTGTTGCCATCAGTCCTGCCTTATAATCTGGCATCCCGGCCGGAAGCAGTCGAAGGAAGATCAAGGTCATCAGTGAGCTAGCCCCGATGTTGACCAGATTATTGAGCAGGAGCAGTGCTGTTATCTGATCGTTTGCCCCTTTTAACAACGCGGAAAGTGCCTTCTGTTTCTTTCTGTGCGTGTTAATCAGATAACGCAGTCGCCCTTCCCCCAGGGAAGTAATGGCCGTCTCCGCGCTGGAAAAATAAGCTGAACAAAGAATTAGAAAGCCTAGCAGTGCAACCTGCGCACCTATCGACACCTTGGGGCTCACCTCAACAGCTAGTATTATAGGCCCTCCCCCGGTGATTGCAAACCGGCGGTCTCAAAGGTGTCACGGTGCCGTTTGAGCCCGATTTGACTTCCGGGCAGCTGGGTACTATTGTGGATAAGAGGAGGGAAAAGTGAGGTATGGTTATCTTTTCCTGATGGCCATCGGCCTTATTCTCGTGGGATGGTGGATGATGGTGCAATCAGACGATCGTGGTGACACAAGGACGATTATCCTTTCCAGGCAAGAGCAGGAATGGCTTTTGCAGAACTCTCGACGCCAGTTGGAGGCAAAGCTCTCCGGCGGTGCGGGGATAGAGGTAAACCAGGAGGATCTATCCCACACCCTGAAACAGGAAGCCGCCTGTTTTGTCACCCTGAACAAGGACGGCGCCCTGCGAGGTTGTATCGTCGATAGTCTACATGCGCATGAGCCGATCTACCAAAACGTGTTGCGCAATGTGGTGCTTGCAGCCACGGCCGATCCACGCTTTTCGCCTGTAACCCCTGATGAACTGGATAGGATCACCATAGAGATCAGCATTCTCAGCCGACCCAGACAGCTCGAATATTCCGATCCGCAGAGACTCCTTCGTAAGATTACCCCTGGAAAGGATGGGGTGATTCTGACCACCACACATGGAACCTCAACGTACCTTCCACAGGTATGGGAGTTTTTTTCGGATCCAGCGGAGTTTCTCTCCCGCTTATGCGAAAAACAGGGGGCGCCCCCCAATTGCTGGCAAGAGGCCCCACCCCCAAAGATCGAGACCTATCGTGCCTTTCACTTCTCTGAGGAGAAGAGAGGACTACGTTCGGATTGATAAAAACAGAAGCATTTACCGCCGAGCACGCGGAGGGCTTGGGGAGTGTAGTAAGTCCCAAACGTGCTACTACACCCCCCAGGAGGATGCTATAGAAACACCAATGTTTGATCTCAGCGAGCTTTGCATCCCTGGGGGGTGTAGTAATCCCGTTTTTAGATACTACACCCCCCGAGGCGGTAAAATAATTGAAACCTGGATTTTTGGCTGAAAATGGTTACAAAAAGGCTTTATAAAATCTTATGCGAGAAGAATATCTATCAGCGGCCATCCTGGAATGGGAGGACTGGCAATTTATCCTTCTCTCCTCCCAAGTAGGCATTTACCGGATCGATCTTCAGGGGGGATCTCTGGCTGAGCTGAGTCATCGCTTGAAAATGAAGGTTGTCCCGGATGAATCTCGGAACAATCGGTTAAGGGGGGAGCTTGAGCGCTATCTCGCCGGGCGGGGCCATTCCTTCTCCTGCTCCCTCGACCTGCAGGGTACCCCATTCCAACGGGGGGTATGGGATGCCCTGTTGGAGATTCCCTACGGTGAAACATGCACCTATGCGGAGATCGCTGCTCGGATCGGTAGACCAAAGGCCCTCCGCGCGGTTGGCCAGGCGATTGGGGCAAACCCTACCCCGATAATCATCCCCTGTCACCGCGTAATCGGAAAAGACGGCCATCTTACAGGCTACGGCGGGGGGCTTAAACTGAAACGCCGCCTCCTCACATTGGAGGGGATCCCTACCCCTGACGGTGATGGAACTCTAACTCGGGGGTATCCGGCTCCACGTGCACCAACACGTTGACCGGAAACTCACAACTCTGCTGAATTGCCTGCTCGACCAGCATGGATATACGATGCCCCTCGAGCAGTGACAGGGAAGGCTCGACAAGCACGTGAAGGTCGATGAATCTCTCTCGCCCCACCCGCCGGGAGCGAAGCTGATGCCATCCGCTGACCTGCGGTACACTGGCAACCGCGGCATTGATCGTGGACAATTCCCTCTCAGAGAGCGCCCCTTCGGTCAACTCATGAAGGACGTTGAGCAGCGTCCTCCCTCCTGAGGAGGCGACCATCAGCCCGACGATGATCCCGGCCACCTGATCTGCATGTCCCCAGCCGACTAATCCAACTATCCCACCCAGTAGAACGGCAACTGAGGAGAGTGCATCGGAACGATGGTGCCAGGCATTGGCGTGCAGCGCGGTGCTCCCCATCCTGCGGGCGACTCGTATCGTGTGTCGGTAAAGCCACTCTTTTCCCAGGATCGACCCTCCAGCGACCAGGAGAACTGGCACACCAGGGTAACTCTGCTGATGAGAATAGAGGGCTGATCCGGCCTCCCAGACAATGAGTAACCCTGCCAGTATCAGTACACCCGCCACTATTCCCCCGGACAGGGTCTCGTAGCGGCCATGGCCGTAGGCGTGATTCGTGTCCGGGTCCCGCCCACCGAGGCGGATCCCACCGAGCACCACCAGATCAGTTGCCACATCCGACGCTGAGTGGGCACCATCTGCAATCAGCCCCACCGATCCGGTTAGAAACCCGATGACGAACTTTCCGATAAGCAGGAGGAGATTGACCAACATCCCCAGGAATGTAACGCGGATCCCGGGATCGAGTTTATCTCTCACGTCAACCGAATTCTTACACACAGGCAACATTGTATCTTGATGTTTTATTTACAGCCAACCGAACTGGGAAGATCAGCCTGTTGCCCCTGCCCCTTCGATTTTAACGGTTGATCCCCTGTCTTTTATCACATCTTGAGTAGACCGCTGGCTTAATACCATCCTGTTATCCAGCCGACAAGCCAAAACCTGGGCTAAAGGCCGGTTCTAAAAGTCCCAATTCGTCTGACCGAAAAGGCTTCAGATCCAGGGTTTGGTGAACTTGCCACTAATTAGCAAAAGTGCTAG
>JAYEMK010000018.1:4457-13751 GCA_034718095.1 Candidatus Bipolaricaulota bacterium
TTTGGGGTCAAACCTTCGTTCTTAGGATTTCGTCACGGGAAATTTCGGGGCTGCAAGCCATAATTCCTCAAGGAACAGCCTGAGACAAGGTTTGTGTCCCTCAAATTCGTTGGGAGAAATGGTGGTCTTGTGTTATCATGGTTATAGTTTGTAGGGAGGTTGTCCATAGGTGGATTCTACGACCTAATCAAGGGGGAGCCCTGCAACCTTAGGAGGGGGAAAAGTGAGCGTTGTCTTCACGGATGATCAGATTAAGGAACTGATTCAAGAAGAAAAGCCTCTTCCCCATGACTACAAGGCCAGACCTGAGCTTCGCAAGAAGCGTGGCCACGACGAACGAGAGTTGACCATTCAGGGAAGTGAGGGGCATGATTTCCACATTATCATGCGGCAGAGCTTAATCGATAGGCTGAATTTTTCGGTTATTCTTGGCGTGGCTGTCCCTGGCACAAATCGCATCTTTCGGCTTCGACGCTATAATAGCAAGTCGCATCGGCATTCCAATCGCCTAGAGGGATCGGATATGTTCTACAGCTTTCACATTCACCAGGCGACAGCACGCTATCAAGAGGCAGGCTGGGAAGAGGAAGCCTACGCCGAACCAACTGACCGGTTCTCGGATCTTCACGGTGCGATCAAGTGTATGTTGCAGGACTGCGCGTTTATACTACCGGAAGGGGAGCAGCTTACTCTATTGTAGAGGGGTTATGTATGGTGATCGGTGATATCGAAAGGGATTTCCGAGAGAAGGTCTGCGAGGGCGTGTCACTCCATCCCGAAGGGGTCGATCGCTATCGCGTCTTCACGCCATTCGTATTTGACGATGGTGATCACCTCGCGATAGTCCTCAAACAGGATCAGAACGCTTGGATGTTGTCCGATGAAGGCCACACACTCATGCGCTTGACTTACTCCATCTCCGAGACCGATCTTCAGCGAGGAACGCGCCAAAAGATCATCGCGGATGCTCTGTCTACTTTTCAAGTTCAAGATAGGGAAGGCGAGCTCCTGATGCGAATTAGGAATGGCGAATATGGGCATGCGCTTTACTCTTTCATCCAGGCGGTCTTGAAGATCAGCGATGTTACGTTCCTTACTCGGGAGCGTGTTCGGTCAACGTTCATGGAGGATTTCCGCGCCTTCATAGTCGAAACGGTTCGTGAGGAGCGACGCGAGTTTGATTGGCACCACCTACAACATGACCCGCAAGGCATATACGCTGCGGACTGCCGCGTGAATGGCACGGAGCGCCCACTGTTCGTTTTCGCTCTGCCCGGTGACTCCAAGACGATGGTCGCGACAATCTCAATCCTTCAGTACGAGAAATGGGGATTGCCCTTCCGGTCGCTTGGTATTTTCGAAGATCAGGAGCAGATTGGACGCAAGGTCCTGGCACGTTTTACTGACGTTTGTGAAAGGCAGTTCTCAAGTTTGACTGCGAACAGAGAACGCTTGTCGCGGTTCCTTGTCGAGGCCATGGAAACGTAGGCAGTGGGAATTCCGGGGACGCATACCGTAATTCTTTAAGGAGCAGCCTGAAATAAGGTTTGTATCCCTTGAATTCTCGTATGCAGTCATGGGGTCTGGCCTACACATGACACTTAAGCCATGAATTGGTGATTGCAATTGGATTTTGCAGGTGAGCTACCTCGTGAAGCACTGGGATTTGCTTAGCATTCCCTGGTGAAACAGGTTGCCCGCACGCAGATCCTCAGAATCGTCGGGGCCTCACACAGGATCTATGGACAATTGGACAGCACAAACCTCAAGAGCTACACTGTCCCTGAAAGCAGGGTAACTCCACACGTTTCCTCTCTCAGAAGAAGAAGGACTGAGAAGGCTTCCCAACCGGGGTTGCTGCACAGAAGGTTACATGATAGAGTGCAGTTGGTGATGATTATGACGGGCGCAGAGACAATCAGAAAAAAAATCGAGCCCTACTTCGCGCAAAGAAAAGAGGTCCTGCTGGCGTACCTCTTTGGTTCTGTAGCCCAGGGCCGTGCCAATAGGCTCAGTGATATCGATATCGCACTGCTCGTAGATGAGAAAGAGTCTGAGAGGCTGAACACCAAGCAGCCCTATGGATACAAAGCCACCGTGATCGCCGATTTGATGGGTCTACTGCAGACAAACGAGATCGATCTGATCCTGCTGCACGAAGCGCCCCCCCTCCTGACCAATGAGGTAATCAGTGAAGGATCTCTCCTTTTCTGTCGGGATGAAAATGTGAGAGTTGCCTTTGAGGTTACGGCAAAGCATAAATACATTGACACCAAACCTCTGCGCCAGATCAAGCGGCAGTACCTATACAACCGGATCGATCGGGACGAATTCAGTAAGGTTCGACCGTCATGATTAACCGGGAAGTTATCGATAAGCGCCTCGAAGATATGGCCACTCGGGTGGCTCGGCTGCGAATCTACCAAAGGGCACCATTTATAGAGTTCGCCGATGATTGGAAGAAGAGAAATTGGTCATAACAGAATTTACCGGTGAGGTGGCTGTTTTATCTGGGAATGTTTAGTGACTCAAAAACAAATTTAACAGAAAAGTGCTATACTGGGCCAAAGGGGGAGACATGCGAGGAGCGATTCCTACTTTATGTGTTGTCTTAGCGGGGTTACTTGTAACAGGGATTGCAACACAGGCTTTATCAGAAGGACTCACTTATTCGGACGGTCACCGAGATGGTAAACTGGCATTCAGAGAAGACGTAAAAGCGACGAGTCCCATTACTATACTCGTAAATAGCGCTAAATTATCGACTGTCCCAGCATGGCGATTGGAAAAAATACGGGATAAGCCAGAGATATACCAGGAAGGTTACATAGAGGCATACAAAGAAGGAGCTGCATCATTGCTGGCAAGTTCGCCAAAATGGTGGATTACCTCATTTATATTGGAATTAATTGTTATCCCGGGCCTTATGATCCTATTATTGTTTTAGCAGTTCGAAAACCAAGTGAGTCCAGGAAGGGGGTGCGGGTTACCTGAGCGTTTTGGTGCCATCAAGGTTGTCAAGGATTTCTGTGGGGCATTTCTCAACTGATATAACGGGGCAAAAGACACATGGGGATCGTTCTACTCAGCCATAAGCTCCACTATGGACAAGCAGAACCGTACTCAGCGCCAGGCAGGAGGTGTTACACGCCTACCAGAGACACCCTGAGAGGTTCGTTCGGAAAGAGCCATCGCCAAAACCGTTGCCCAAAGGGGCCTGGATCAACCCGTCGAAGAAGGTAATAAGCGACGGAAAACTACACAAAATTCAGCCAACGGGTGTCTTAAAGTCGTTGAAAAATTCCGCAATCTATGAGGATGCCCTGTTGTGTTGGGCTGTCCCCAATTACATCCCCGAGGACGTAGTATCGTCCGTTACCGATCTGGGGAAACCGGAAGTCAAGGAGAAGATGGGCGGGGAGATCATCGGTATCGATCCGGGCTCCGGATTGATGCAGCACTCCGCGATAATGATGGATGAGTACCCCGAACTCGCCGGCTGGGAACTAAAAGACTCCAGCGATTACGCAATGGTAGCTGAATTAAAGCGACGAATGATGCGCGATGAATGGGTTGTCGTCACATTGTGGCAGCCTCATTCAGCGTTCGGGCGGTTCGATATCCGGATGATCGATGAACCGAAGAAGATCCTCGGGGTCGAGGAAGAGGTTCATATGGTGGGACGCCAGGACTTCACCGCAAAGTTCGACAATGACGTCAGCACCTTCTTGAGCCGTTTTTACCTCACCATCGATCAAATGTCGGAGTTGACCCTACTCTATGAGGAGGACGAGAGTATAGCAGCGGTTAAGTTCGTTGAAAAATACCCTAGACTGATCCATTACTTCGTCACAGGAGAAATCGATTAAGCTGGAAAAGCTGGTTAAACTACACGAGGGGGATTTTTTCTCCCCCTTGTCACAATTTGAAAAACAAAATACATCTTGACAATTATTGAAGTTATAGATACAGTTACCGGGACAAGTCCAAAGGGCGACAGGAGGGGGTAAAATGCTCGTTATCGGCGAATTGATAAATTCTACCCGTGGCGAGATCCAGAAAGCGCTAAAAGAGAAGGACGAATCAACAATTAGAAGGTTGGTACGGGCGCAGGTGGATGCGGGGGCAGACCTACTGGATATAAACACGGCCACCAGCAGAGACCAGGAGCTATCGGACATGGAATGGGTGATCGGGCTAATCTACGATGAGGTGGGGGAAAAGGTTCGCCTGTGCATAGACAGTCCAAACCCCAAGGCAATAGAGCACGGGCTGTCCCTGTGCAAATCACCCCCTCTGATCAATTCGATCACTAACGATAAGAAGCTGCAGCAGAAGCTCATCCCCCTCATCGATGAATACTCGGCCGAGTTCATCGGACTGCCGATGGGGGGTGGGGGGATGCCCATGACAGTGGATGCCCGGATGGAAGAGGCAGAGATGTTGATCTCCACTCTACAGGCCGCAGAAATTCCCTTAAATCATCTATATATCGATCCCATGGTGATGACGATTGGGAGCAATCCCGAACAGGCGGAGGCCGTGCGCACGACAATCAAGGAGGTCAAGGGGCACTGGGGGAAAGACGGGGTGAAGACCTCAGTAGGGTTGAGCAACATCTCCTTCGGGCTACCCTACCGCTCCATTGTCAATCAGTCCTATCTTGTGTTGTTGCTCGACGCAGGGTTGGACGCGGCATTGATCGATCCCACCGATCGAGGAATGATGGACATATTGTACGGAGCGGAGGCCCTTCTGGAAAGGGATCCGCACTGTCTTAACTATATTAAATACATGCGAAAGCGCAAAAAGGGAGGAAAATGATGGCTCTTTACGACGACCTGAAGACAGCAGTAATCGATATGGAGGTGGAGAAGGCTGTCGAGCTCACACAGAAGGGGCTTGACGAGGGCAAAGATGCTGAAGACATTATGAACAGTGCATTGGTCCCCGCAATGGACGTGGTGGGAGAGCAGTACGACAAGGGGGAGAAATACGTCCCGGAGATGCTGCTCTCAGCCCACGCGATGAAGGCAGCCATGGGGCTTCTGCGTCCATTGC
Source organism: Candidatus Bipolaricaulota bacterium (assembly GCA_034718095.1). GTDB lineage: Bacteria > Bipolaricaulota > Bipolaricaulia > UBA7950 > UBA9294 > JAYEMK01. The sequence continues at coordinate 9,519 of JAYEMK010000018.1, forward strand.
TCGTGGAATCAGGGGTCAAGATGAAGGGCAAGGTGGCAATCGGCACGGTTGAGGGTGACCTGCACGACATCGGACAGAACCTGGTAGGCATGATGCTGGAAGGGGCCGGGTTCGAGGTGATAAACCTGGGGGCGGAGACACCAGCCGAGGCCTTCGTCGAATCGGTTAAGGAGAAAAAGCCCGATATCATCGGCATGTCAGCCCTACTTACCACCACCATGCTCCACATGCCCGAGGTCATTGACGCCCTCAAGGAGAACGGGCTCAGAGAACAGGTTAAAGTGATGATCGGTGGTGCACCGGTCACTCAAGAATATGCGGATGAGATCGGCGCTGATGGTTACGCCCCTGATGCAGCCTCGGCTACAAAATTGGCGGATAGGCTGGTCCAATAGGTGAAAAAAAGATCATATAGAAAATGCAACTGGGATTAGGGATTGATACAGGCAACACCTATACCGACAGTGCACTAGTCGATCTTGCCAATGGGGAAATTTTAACCGCTGCCAAGACCCCTACTACACCACACGATCTACTGCATGGAATCCTCGCCTCGATCGATCGTGGCATGCAGGGCATGGACCCTGACAACGTGGCATTGGTTGCTGTATCCACTACCCTGGCGACCAATGCCATCGTCGAGGGAAGAGGCAGCCCGGTGGCATTGATCTTGCTCGGATGGCTACCAGAGCGCATAACGACTCTGCCTCCCTGCCGACTGATATCAGTAGAGGGAGAGTTTAACGCACGCGGTGAAGAGCGCCGGCCGCTAAATGAGGGGCAACTTCGCCGAGGCCTGCAGGAACTTCCATCTGAAATTGAAGGAATCGCTGTCTCAGGTTACTTCAGCGTCCGCAATCCGGGTCACGAGAGACGGACCAAGGAGATCGCTATAGGGGAGACGGGATTGCCGGTGGTCTGTGGACACGAGCTTACCTGCCAGTTAGGGATCTACGAACGCACGGTTACCGCTACACTTAATGCCCGTATCACCCCCCTGGTAACGACGTTTCTCACCCATGTAAAGGCCGCAATGCAAGAGCGTGGTATCGAGGCGCCCCTGATGGTTATGCGCAGTGACGGTTCATTGGTCCCTGAGGGGTACGCAAGGACTTTCCCTCTACAGACCATTCTATCAGGACCCGCAGCCAGCGCGGTAGGGGGGAATAGACTCTCGGGGATTCAGGATGGGACCATTGTTGACATCGGCGGAACGACCACGGACATTGTATCGGTAGAGGATGGCCTCCCCAGACTCGATGGGGCCGGGGCCACAGTGGGTGGATGGAAGACCCGTGTTCATGCTGTGTCGGCCTGGGTGATCGGATTGGGCGGAGACAGTCACATTCAATTGCAGGACCATTCAAACACCCCAAAATTTGCCCTCCGCCCCCAGAGAGTGACCCCGTTGGCCTTTGGCCAGTTAGGCGTAGATTTCGCGGACTCGCCAAATGATCCAGAAAGCGTAGAATGGGTTCACCGCATCAAAGCCTGGGCCCCGTCCGGTCTTTCTGCCAATGCAAAGGCCCTGTGGGATCTTATTCCGCCCGATGAGGGAATGGGCCTGCATCGCCTCTATGAACAAGCCCGCAGGCATGACATTTACCTGGTTGAACGGACCTTCGCTGAGTTGGAGGCCCGAGGGGCGGTTCAACATATAGGTTTTACCCCCACTGACGCGCTTCACGTCCTGGGTCAATACCGTGAGGGGGCGGCTGAACCTGCACATACAGCCGCGCAGCTGTTGGGGAAAAGGCTGGGGCTTTCCCCCCGGGACTTCGCTCTCCGGATAGTAAAAAAATTCCAGGCCCGCCTCACCGATGAGATCCTCAAAAAACTCGTCGCAGATGAGCTCCCGGGCGTTGATTACGATCAAAACGTACTTTGGGAGTACTTGCAAGGGCCCAATCACCTTGCAATAGACATAAATATTTCCCTGTTACATCCGTTAGTCGGGGTGGGGGCGCCGGTTAATGCGTTTCTTCCACCTGTCTCCTCAGCGCTTAATACCCGCTACACCGAGCTTGAATATGGAGAGGTGGGAAACGCCGTGGGTGCAATCAGTGGAAAGATCATCAGCCGTATCAAGGCTCTGGTCCGCCAACAATCTGCTGACCGGTTCGTGGTTTTTCTCCCATCCAAGCGCATAGTCCTGGAAAGAACCGATGACAAAAGGGCAATGGCCCACGCACTGCACGCCGCTGAGGATATGGCGCGCCAAGAGGCGAAGGCCTTGGGAGGGGAAAACATCCGACTTAAACTACAAAAGCAGAGCTACCAGTTAGGTATCGGCGAGATACGCGTTATTGCCATTGGCCAGCCTCGGTTGGCATCCAAGGCCCAAACGGCAGTGGAGGTACACTGAGCATGAGCGAAGCGGTCAAGACCAAGGTGCATGAGATCACCATACTCCCCCAGCAAGAGAGGCTGGAGGCAAGGAAGGGGCTGAACCTCTACCGATTCCTTACCAGCTCTGGGTACACGGTCCCCAGTGCGTGTGGTGGAATGGGGATCTGTGGCAAATGCCGGGTACTGATACATGTCGGCCGCAAGACGCCCACCGAGTCGGAGAAAATCCATCTACTTCCAGAAGAATTAACCGACGGTTGGAGATTGTCCTGTCAGCAGCGGATCGACCGAGACATGACCATCGAGGTCCCCCAAGTTGATGAATCCACCCGGGCAAAGGAGGACATGAGCAAACCCTGTCATGTGCCGCTCCAGACTGGGGTGGAAAAAACCTACCTACAGATGCAACCGCCGGGCAGGGATGATCAACGGCCTGATACGGTACGCGTTCAGGACGCGTTGAACAAGGGCCGTTTGGCCTTCCCAATCTCGGTTTTGCAGAAGCTGCCCAGTGTGCTCCGGGAATCGGACCATCGGGTAACACTAACGCGGAAGGATGAGCAGGTCATTGACATCGAGGCAGGTGATACTTCCTTGGCATGTTATGGTTTGGCTATTGATATCGGGACGACAACCATTGCTGGCTACCTGTTGGATCTCTGTACAGGTGAAGAGTTAGCCATTCGTTCGCAGATGAACCCTCAACAACGGTTCGGCGCCGACGTGATTTCCCGCATCAAGTGTGTTCGCGATCGCGGGGAGGAAGGACTGGAAGAATTGCAAGGGGCAATTTCTACCGGTTTGAACATGATCACGCGGCAGTTAATCCTGGCAGCGAAAATCTCTTTGGACCACATCTACAACATCTCCATTGTAGGTAACCCAACAATGATCCACTTACTCATGGGGGTGGATCCCCAGCACATCGATCACAGCCCTTACATCCCCGTGCTGCGTGACGAGGCCATTGTACCGGCACGACGGATCGGGTTGGAGGTCAACCCGGAGGGAAACGTCTGGCTGCTGCCCTCGGTGTCCGGTTACGTTGGCTCCGACATCACCGCAGGAATCCTTTACACAGAACTCCACCAGATGGATGGATTGAACCTGTTTGTGGACATGGGGACCAACGCGGAGATCGTGTTGGGAAACCGCGATCGATTGATGGCGTGTTCGACACCAGCGGGACCCGCCTTCGAGGGCGCCGGAATTAGATATGGCATGCGGGCAACCCCGGGGGCAATCTCGCATGTAAGGCTTAATGATAACGATGTATCGCTGCAGGTAATCGGCCAGGGTACCCCAAAAGGGATCTGTGGTTCAGGGCTAATCGATGCGGCCTCCGAACTGATCAGGTCGGGGCATATCAATGACAAAGGCAAAATGCTTGACTCACCGGGCCTGCCCTACCCGGACCGAGTGGATCAAGAAAATAAAGGGCAAACTCGCTTCCTGCTGACGAACGGCACGGCCCCTATTTATATAACGCAGGGCGATGTGCGGGAGCTGCAGCTGGCCAAAGGGGCGATCCAGGCGGGCGTGGAAAGCCTATTGAAGGTCTGGGGGGCCTCAGTCGATGATGTCGATCGGATATTCCTGGCGGGGGCATTCGGCTCATATGTGCGGCGAGAAAGTGTCTTACAAATAGGGATGCTGCCGCCCTTCCCAGAACAGCGGATCCGCTCGGTAGGAAATGCAGCTGGCCAGGGGGCCAAGCTGGGATTGCTAAGCAGGGCGAAATGGGAAGAGGTTCAAGAGCTGGTCGAACGTATCGAGTACTTCGAGCTTTCTTACTACAAGGAGTTCAGCGACATCTACATGCGAAGCATGTTGTTCCCGAAACAATGAGATCCAAGAAGGAGGCGGCATGGGACAGATCATCGA
>JAYEMK010000019.1:0-13657 GCA_034718095.1 Candidatus Bipolaricaulota bacterium
CCCCTGGATTCCTTGAGCTGTTTAAGCACAGGGATGATGTCTAAATTCCCCTCTCCAAGCGGGAGATGGTTATCCCCTTTCCCGTCGTTATCGTGCAGGTGAAAATGTATGGGATCGAGCCCCAGGTAGACCTCCAATCCGCCGGTGATGTGGGCATGCCCAATGTCGAGTGTAAACCCAAGCGAATCCACCTCACTCAACAGCCGCCTGACCCTTTCCGGGTCTGCCCCTACGCCACTTACCAGGTTCTCGATGCAGAGTTTTACCCCGCTGGCCCTGGCGTATGCCGAGAGCTCGGCAAGTGATTTCACGGCGTGATCTAGATATTCTTTCGTGGTGATCCTGAAAGCTGCAAACGCCCGCTCTTTAGGGAGAAGGGATTCGTAGGCAAATTGCCCGGGGTGTACGGTCAGAGGAAAGGCCTTTAGTTCGGCCGCCATATCGATGGCCTGTCGTACGAGATCCCTGGACAAAGCCCTGATCTTCGGATGGGGATGTGCCAGATCGACGAGGAGGAAAGGGGCATGGATAGAGTAATCAAGACCGGTCTCTTTCTTCAGGGATTTTAGCCTGCCTATCTCTGGTACACTGTCAACCAGGCACAGCTCGATATCTTTAATTCCAATACCGACAAGCTGCATCACTGCCTCTTCGATGGCCGCTGGGTTGAAAAGCGTCGATGCGCCAATCCTCATCCCAATCACTTCCTTTATACAGGGTGCAGCAAGATGCCTTCATTTCCCCATGATCTGAAGGACGATCTCCCGGCTGCGCGCCCGTGTGTCCCAGTTGATGGCCACGACCTGCTGCCATGTCCCAAGAGTCAGGTTCCCGTCACTGAATGGAACCACCAGGCTGGGGCCCATGATGGATGCCCGCACGTGGCCCCTGCCGTTGTCATCTCCCCACCGTTTATGATGTTCATAGGGAATATCGGTGGGGGCGATTCGCTCCATTGCCTGTGGCAGATCCTGTTTCACAAGTCCGGGCTCATACTCGATGGTGGTGATCGCGCCCGTGGACCCAACCAGGAGAATAGCAACGATCCCCTCTTTGAGCCCTGCTTTTTTAACCTCTGCCTGTACCTGCCCTGTTATGTCTGCCATACCACCGTCTGCTGCCAGTTGCACCGAGAGCCTGGAAATTGCCATGAGAGCACCCCCTATCTTCTTAAACTGATCAATGATAACACATAAATACTCGAAGAAAGCAAGCTGTCTGACAACAGGAAAACTGTATTCTCGGCGAAAAACTGGACTGAAAAGGGTCTTTTACCACACGTTTCAAATCTCAAGTTGAGGGGGAATGGTATTGGTACTCCGGTTGCCGCAGTTCTTGCAACACGTTCTTTACGCAGAATAGACGTTTCTACTGGGACCTAAACGATGAAATTTAGGCTCCTCGTTGTTTCGAGTGGGTGCATTTCTCATTTTGGTTGTTTGATCTACTATAATAGTTACCAGGGTTCACACTCCGAATTTTCTCACCACGAAGGACACGAAGAGCACGAAGGGGTCAAAGGACAAAGCGCTTGATCCCACTCCTAAGTCTGGTGGCATTTAATTTTACCAGGAGTCATTCTTCGTGTCCTTCGTGTTCTTCGTGGTGAAATTTTTGTCACCTATCCGAACTCAACTCCAGGTTACCCACTCAAAACAATGAGGAACCGAAATTTAAAACTCCAGCACCCTACCAGCCCCGCCATCCAGCCATTTCTCAGGATAAAGCCTTTTTATCTCTGACTTGTATTGAGTGCAATGGCAGGCACAGACGTATTTTAGCCCCTTGAGCAGATCAAATTTATTGAATCCATGCAATCCGCCGACAAGGGCGTAGACCTTTCCAAATCTCGCGGCGGCCTCCAGGATGGGCCCCACCCCAGGATGGGAACAGCCATCGATTACTACGATTCCCTTCTCTGTCTTGATCGCCATGGATTGCTCTATCCCCCTGAGCTCACCGGTGGAGAAGACATTTTCATGGATTTGCATGGGTCCCTTTACGCTGACCGTTTCCTTTGCCCCTTTTAGGCTGCCCAGAGAGGCTGGAACGTATAGCGTTACGTCCTTGTTAACCTTGAGAAAATCCGAGAGGCCCCCTATATGGTCCCCGTGAGCGTGGGAGATAAAAACCTCCTCAATGGAATGGGGATCGATGTCGAGTTTCTCCATATTTCTAAGGAGTATTCCTCCACTGGCCCCTGTATCAAAGAGGATTTTTGGGGTATTCTCGACCTCCACCAGGCAAGCAAACCCCCAGTCAGTCTCTAGACCTTCCTGCCACACATCATTATCATAAATAAGCGTTATTCTCATTTTACCCCCTTAAAATCATATCCCAAAGAGATTCAATCCGTTCCATAACCTTCGCCTCAATACATTCTATCACAGAGAGAATCTGAGTCAAAGCCTCGGCAAATACACTACCGAATGGGATTTTTTTGGCTGTACTGATTCTCAATCTGACTCCCCGCTGTTTCGGGGGTAACTTAAAGGCCAGAAACGAGATGACTCTCGAAGGACTCAGGGGAAAACAGAAATCATGCTAAAGAGGCCCACGCGATCGGATGGCAAACTTGACAGACCGCGCAGTCACTGATATACTGTGACTATTCAGTCATATGACTGGTTAGTCACTTATGTAGAAGAGTTGAGAAGGGGTACCGATGATAAAAGAAGCGATCAAAGTTGAGGAACTGACCTACAACTATGGCGATTTGCTGGCGGTCGACCACATAAGCTTCCAGGTAAAGAAGGGCGAGATCTTGGGCTTTCTGGGCCCCAACGGTGCGGGAAAGACCACCACGGTCAAGATGCTCACAGGTCAGTTGAAACCCAAGGCGGGCAATGCAGAGGTTCTGGGGTTTTCGGTGGGAAAAAACGTCCGAGAGGTCCAGAGTCGCATAGGGATCTGTTTTGAGGATACCAATCTCTATGAGGGGATGACTGCCCGGGAAAACCTGAGGCTTTTCGCCCGCCTGTTCAGTGTGGACGGGTTTGATCCGGATGGACTGCTGGAGCGGGTGGGGCTTAAGGGCCGCGGTCGGGAGAAAGTCCAGGCCTACTCCAAGGGAATGAAACAGCGCCTGATGGTGGCTCGGGCCATCCTGCACCGGCCGGAGATCCTGTTTCTGGACGAGCCGACCGACGGGCTTGATCCCACTTCGGCCGAATCGATTAGGGGGGTTATTTTGGAGGAACGAGGGCGTGGTGCCACCGTCTTTCTCACCACTCACAATATGGCCGAGGCGGACAAACTCTCCGACCGGGTCGCCTTTTTGGATCAAGGGCGGATAGTGGTACTCGATACGCCCTACAAGCTAAAACAGGAATACGGCAGTAGGACATTGAAGGCTGAGGTATATACCGACGATGGGCAATTGGAGCACCGAGAGATCACCCTGGACACCCCGGATACCCCCGAGCACGTCCGCCAGTTATTCGCTGACTATCGTGTCGCGACAGTCCACAGTGAAGAGGCCACTCTGGAAGACATCTTCATCAAGATTACCGGGAGGGGGCTTTCGAGGTGAACTACCGCGGAATTGCCGCGCTGGCCTCCAAAGATTTTTCCCTCTTTTTTCAGAACCGTTTCTTTGCCGTGGTCACTGTGATCGGGATCACTGCCTATCTAGTCGTCTACTTTCTTCTGCCCGCCGGGGTGGATGAGACGCTTGAGATCGGTCTCTATTCACCCATTCAGCTATCGGCTCTGGAGAGCGTACAGGAAGAAGGGTTTAGGCTTAGCCCGCTGGATACGGAAGAGGCGCTGCGAATCGCGGTGGAGGAGGGGGAGTATGTGGCCGGTATAGCCTTCCCCCGAGACTTTGTCAGGTCCGTTGAGGCAGGGGAGCGGCCCCAGATTACGCTTTATTTCCCCCCGGATGCGCCAGCGGCGACCAAATCGGCCATGAAGGGTCTGGTTCAGGGTTGGGGTAATGCTCAAACCGGAAGAGACATAAACGTAGATTTTTCTGAAGAGGTAATCGGCAGAGATCTGGTAACCGGTCCCATACCCGCGCGCGATCGGCTGCGGCCGTTGTTTGCCATCTTTTTGATCATGACGGAGACCCTGGGTCTGGCCAGTCTGATTACGGAGGAAGTGGAGACGCGCACGCTAAAGGCGTTGCTCGCCAGCCCGATGAGCATCTCGGAGCTGTTCCTTGCCAAGGGGATCACCGGTGTAGCACTGGCCTTCGGTCAGGCCGTCCTATTTATGGCCATCGTGGGTGGGATGAGCAGAAGTCCGGGCGTCATCTTTGTCTCTTTGTTTTTGGGCTCGGCCATGCTGACTGGCGTCGGTTTCTTGATAGCCTCAGTGGCCAGGGACATGCTTTCGGTCATGGCTTGGGGTCTTTTGGCGCTGATAGTTATGATGGTCCCTTCAGCCGCGGTCCTCTTTCCTGGTGCGACCGCAGGCTGGATGAAGGTGATCCCTTCCTATTATCTGTTTGACTCGGTCCATATTGGGGCCAATTTTGGCGCCGGATGGAACGATGTTTGGCCCCATTTCCTGGCCCTTACGATCGCCAGTCTCGTCATCACTGGAATGGGTATTTGGGCGCTTAGGAGGAGGTTCCAATGAAGATTCGCCAGGTGGGGATAATTTTGGCCAAAGATCTTTACCAGGGTCCGAAGAATTTCCTGTTCATATGGGCCCTGGTTGCCCCGATAGTTATATCTATTGTGGTCTCCTTAGCCCTGGGCAGCTTCCTTTCCAGTTCCCCGAGGCTGGGTATCTTCGACGAAGGAAATTCCCGGCTGCCGGAAGTAACAAAGAGGCTAGAGGCGGTCAAAGTGAAGGAATATTCCACTATCCAGGCGCTCAGACGGTCCGTCGAGCGGGGCACGCTGGATATGGGTGTCGTACTGCCCGCTGGTCTTGATGAGACACTCGCCACCGGTGAAGGGATTCGCATAGAGTCATTTGTGTGGGGCTCCAGCCCCGAGAAAGATCGCGCGCTTCTGCGGACCTCTTTGATGGAGGCCTTCCGCGAGCTGATTGGGGACGAACCGTCCCTTAAAGTGGAATTGGTTACTGTGGGGGCGGGTGACTTTATCCCCTGGAAGGACCGTTTGCTTCCATTTCTGGTGCTCATGGCCGTATTTCTGGGTGGCGCATTTCTGCCAGCGGGTGCCATGATAGAGGAAAAGGAGAGGGATACGCTGCGCGCTTTGATGGCGACCCCCGCCACACTGGGGGAGATCATGTTGGCCAAGGGGATAATCGGGGTGATCGTCAGTCTTTTCATGGGGGTCGTGATTTTGTTGTTGAATGGGGCTTTTAGCGGGCAACCGCTACTCCTCTTTTTAGTTCTGGCCCTGGGCGGCGTAATGGCCAGCGAGATAGGACTGATATCAGGGGTTTTGCTGAAGGATATCACCAGCCTGTTCGCAATTTGGAAGGCAGGGGGAATTTTGCTCTTCGCCCCTGGTTTCGTATATCTGTTCCCCCAAATTCCTCAATGGGTAGGCAGGATAATTCCCACCTATTACTACATCGCCCCTGTAGTGAAGATCACCCAGGGCCAAGGCGGGTGGGGAGGCATCTCCTCAAACGTTTTCATCCTGGCAGGGATCGATCTGGCCCTGATCGGCCTGCTTTTCCTGGTAACAGTAAGGACGGAAAAACGGATGGTCTAGCCAGTATGCCTAAGGGGACATTTTTCAACCTATCGGGAGAGAAAAGAGAGCGCGTCCTGGGTGCGGCATTGACCGAATTTGCCTCCCATTCATTCCACCAGGCCACCGTCGACCGGATAGTGGAAAGGGCCAAGATCTCTAAAGGCAGCTTTTATCAGTACTTTGCAGATAAAAAGGATCTCTATCGCTATTTGGTTAAAATGAGCCAGGAGAAGAAGTTGGACTACATGAAACGGATCCTGGAAGAGGAAGACAACCCAGACATATTCTCTCAACTGCGAGGGCTTTATGCTGCCGGGGTACGTTTTGCCCAGGACAACCCACTTTTGCTGGCAATAGGACAGAATTTATTGAAGGAAGAGGAGGAATTTCGCCGGGAGGTGCTGGATCAGGCCCTGCCGGAGGCGAAAGATTTCCTGGAGGACATGTTAAAGAAAGGACTCGAAGCGGGAGAGATCGACCCTAAATGCAACCTGTCGATCGCCGCCTCCTTGATCGCCTCGTTTAATTTGACGTTGATCGATCTCCTCCTTCAATCTTCTATCGAAGAAGGGATGCACCAGTTTTTGTCAAAAACCGACGACATGATCTATATTCTAAGGCATGGGCTGGGAAAGATTAGGTGAATCTCGCCAGCTATAGCAGTCGATGTACGCTGCCTTGCGTTGCCAGGTCGGTTAAGTGGTAAGATGGTGAGGGTACTTGCTTAGCCTTCTGTTCCGCCACTTATCACGAATCCCACAAGCCTCCTATGTGATTTATTCGTGTCATTCGTCTTATTCGTGTCATTCGTGATTCCATCATGACCCGAAATGCTATCCATCTATCACGAATTTCACGAACTAACTGATCACGAATCCTACAGATCTTTTATATAATTTATTCGTGCAATTTGTCTATTCGTGCCATTCGTGATTCCATCATGGCCCTAAATGCTAATCATCTATCACGAATCTCACGAACTAACTAATCACGAATTCCACGAATCAACTGATTACAAATCCTTCATGTTATTTGTCTATTCGTGCCATTCGTGATTTACCCACGATCCTAGACGCTAACCACATACTGGTAAGGATTACCGGATCCTAACCTCAGACCTAAAACATCCTGCTCAGTCGATCAACCGCATCAGCAGTCGTCTTCTCGCGCCGCCAGCTCACCCAATTTACGACACCTGATCCACAGACGGTCGCCCCTTTGGATTCGCAGAGCTTCCTCATCTGGCGGACGGCCCGGTTTCCTCCCATCCACGGGTAGGGAAAAAATTGGGTGACCAGACAGGCCACTTTCTTGCCCTGCAGGGACTTGATCTGTTTAAGATAAGCGGTCAGCACCGGCGACAGAGAAAAGCCCTCCACTGCAGAGCCTAATAGGAGTGCATCGTACAGCTCGACATCGGGCAGTGTCTCGAGCTGAAAGCCCTTATCCCCTGGCTTGCGTCCACCGACAACCTTCACTTCTTCCAGGGTCGCCGAATGCCCAGCCGCGGAAAATTTTTCCTTCAGCCTCTTGGCGACGGAAAGCGTGTTGCCGCTCTGAGAATATACGATGATTCCGATATTCATCTCTCACCTCCGAATTGGTCTGTGACCACCACACTACCATATTAAAATGTAATCGTCTATTACAATCCTTGTCAGCAAGAATGGCCTGCCGTGTCCGGAATGCGTGGGGCTAAACCATTCCACGGTTATCCGTATTGTGAAGACCTAAGGCCTTGTACTAAATCCTCTTCTTAAGTAACGTATTTTTGGATCCGGAGAGATAAAGGGCTTATCCGGGCGACCCGGATCTCCTGGATTTCGCTGCCCTGTATACCCTGTTAAACGGGGGGACCGTCTACGCTGTGGATCTCAGGGATGTGCCAGGGAACGGGCAATTGGTTGCGGTGTTCCGTTTCTAATCGGCCCGCCGGGGTTGGCTGGAAGCTGGAGATGTGCTCAATGCCCGAAGCTGGAAGGAGCTTAAGAAGTTGGTGAGTAGATAGAGATGAATGCAAAGGATGTAAAGAGAAGACCGGAGATCTCCCCGGCACGGATCGAGTCAGAGCAAGAGGCTGAGGGGGCCGCGCAAGCGCTGCGTGAGGCGATCCGTTATCACGACTGGCGCTACTACGTCCTGGATTCCCCCGTAATCTCCGATGCAGAATATGACGAGTTGATGGAGAATCTCCGGGCACTTGAGGAGAAGTTTCCCGAACTTCAGACCCCGGATTCCCCCACCCAGCAGGTCGGTGGCGAGCCCAGAGAGGAGTTGGGCAGCGTTAGACATCCTGTGCCCATGCTCAGCCTCCGGGCGGTCTACGAAGAGGAGGGGGTAAGACATTTCGATGATATCTGCCGGAAGGAGTTGGGGCGGGAGGAGGTGGAGTACGTAGCTGAGCCCAAGTACGATGGGGTAGCGATAGAGCTGATCTACGAAGACGGACGACTTTCCGTTGCCTCCACTCGGGGGGATGGAGAGACCGGGGAAGACGTCACCCCAAACATCAAGACCCTAAAAGAGGTCCCCCTGGTACTCATGGAATCAGAGGAGGAAAACATTCCCTCCCGACTGGTGGTCCGAGGCGAGGTATATATGCGGAAAGATGAGTTCAATGAGTTCAATCGCAGGCGGGCCCAAGACGGAGAGGAGCAGTTTGCCAACCCTCGAAATGCTGCCGCAGGTAGCCTCCGGCAGCTGGACCCCAACATCACCGCAGGGCGGCCCCTCCATATCTTCCTCTACGCGGTTGTAGAATCCAGTAGTCGAGAGTTTAATGCCCACAAGGAGATCCTGGAGACCCTTCCTAAGTGGGGTCTGAAGGTCAACTCAGACCAACTAAAGGTCTGCTCAGGGACAGAGGAAGCCATAGACTTTCATAGGGAACTGGCCGAGATACGCGACGACCTCCCCTATGAGATAGACGGGGTTGTCTGCAAGGTAAACAGCCTCTCCGATCAGGAGGAGCTAGGGTATCGCCAGCGGGATCCCCGGTGGGCACTGGCCTACAAGTTCCAGCCCCGCCAGAAGACCACGGTAGTGGAGAACATCGTTGTCCAGGTGGGCCGAACGGGAAAGCTTACACCAATAGCGATTCTCGAACCGGTTCATATCAGTGGGGTGGAGGTCAGCCGTGCCTCCCTCCACAACCAGAGCGAAGTTGATCGAAAGGACATTCGAGTTGGCGACAGGGTACTGGTTGAGCGGGCCGGCGATGTAATCCCATACGTGGTGAAATCGATCAAGGAAGAGCGGGACGGGACAGAAAAGGTCTTTCATTTGCCCGGTCGATGCCCTGTATGTGGGGCTGAGACGGTGACCAGCGAGGATAGAAAGATGACCCGCTGCACCAATATGAGCTGTCCCGCGCAACTGTGCGAGAGGATAATGCACTTCGCTTCCCGTGGAGGGATGTATATAGAGGGACTGGGCGAAAAACGGGTGGGACAGCTTTTTGAGGCAGGCCTTGTGGAAAGGATCCACTCCCTCTACCACCTGACTAAAGATGACCTGACCTCGCTGGAGCGGTATGCCGATAAATCGGCGGAAAACCTGCTTGGGGAGATCGAGGAAAGCAAGGAGCAGACCCTGGCCCGCTTTCTGTATGCCCTGGGAATCCCACTGGTCGGTGAACATCTAGCCCGGGTGTTGGCCCAACATTACGGGACCCTGGACGATCTGATGGGGGCCTCAAACGAGGTTTTACAGGAGATTCAGGAGATTGGCCCGGAGGTGGCCCACAGTATAACTACCTTCTTCAACGATGGGCGGAACCGCGGAGAGATCGAGGAGATGCGCAAAGTAGGCTTGAGGCTCAGCAACCCCTTATACAGCACGAAAGAAGAGGAACGACCTTTGGAGAGCCTTACTTTTGTGTTTACCGGCAGCCTGGACCGCTGGACACGCGAGGAGGTAAAACGGATGGTGGAGAAACTGGGTGGTCGGGCAGTGTCCAGCGTGAGCCGCGAGACGGACTACATGGTGGCCGGTCCGGGTGCGGGCTCGAAATTGGAAAGGGCGGAGGAGCTCGATATCCCGGTATTGAGCGAGGAGGAGTTCACCGAGTTACTGGAGCGGCGTGGATAGATTGGCACTTGAGAAGTTGTTGCGAAAACACTTTACCGCAGAGCACGCTGAGCACGGAGAGTGCAACGGCAATACAGTAGTAGGCAATGGGTGAGTAATAATGAGCGGAGGATTAAGGATTATGGGGTAAGGATTAGCCTTTCTTGGCGAACTCAGCGGCTTGAGTGAGCAAAGCGAACGGGCGAGAGATAAGGATTTATTCTCTCACAGAGGCGGTAGAATAGTTGGGCTATGAGTCCACCAGAAATATACTACGAGGAAACTTTATGCAACGGGTTGTTAACTGAAATGATGATGAGCTTAGGTGCGTGAGACAGCAAATAAGGAGGGATGACATGTTCAAACTTACCAGTTCAGCGTTTGAAGCAGATGCACGGATTCCAAAGAAATATACTGGCGAAGGGGAGGATTTATCACCTTCACTTTCGTGGAGCGGCGTGCCCGATGGGGCAAAGGAATTGGCCCTGATCTGTGACGACCCGGATGCACCCATGCCGGAGCCGTTCGTCCACTGGGTACTCTACGGGATCCCGGCCGATCGAAGTTCGCTCCCCGAGGGAAGTGCCGAGGGAATTACCGAAGGACAGAATGACTTTGGTAATAGCGGATATGGCGGACCAATGCCTCCTCCGAGGCACGGGGTACATCATTATTATTTTAGGCTTTATGCCCTGGATAAGGCGGTTGACCTCGGCCCAGGGGCGACGAAGAGGGAACTTCTCCGGGCCATGGAGGGGCATATCCTGGAGGAGGCGGAACTGGTTGGGACTTATGAGAGATAGTGGGAAAACAGAACAGTTGCTAAAGCTTGGGTGGAGCCGAAAGAACCAAGATCGCTGTGCTCGACATAATTAATGACTAGTTCAATTCACATAGGCACTTCCGGTTGGCACTACGATCACTGGAAGGGGCCCTTTTACCCTGAGAACCTTCCCCATAGAGAAATGCTCCGATATTACGCGGATCGCTTTCACACCGTGGAACTCAACAACACCTTCTACCAGTTGCCTCAGGAGAAGACATTGGCTCAGTGGCAGGATACCGTTCCGGGTGGGTTTATCTTTTCGGTCAAGGCCAGCCGCTATATTACCCACATGAAGAAGTTAAAAGATCCTCACCAATCCGTGGCCCCCCTGCTGGAAAGAACGGAGGCGTTGAAGGACAAACTGGGTCCGTTTCTTT
Source organism: Candidatus Bipolaricaulota bacterium (assembly GCA_034718095.1). Lineage (GTDB taxonomy): Bacteria > Bipolaricaulota > Bipolaricaulia > UBA7950 > UBA9294 > JAYEMK01. The sequence goes on from JAYEMK010000019.1 coordinate 10,896, forward strand.
TCCAGTTGCCCCCCAGGTGGTCGATCAACACTGCGCGTCTGGATTCTTTCCTGGATTCGCTTCCCAAAGACCTGAGTTGCACCTTTGAATTCCGTGATCCCAGTTGGTTTGATTCTCGAACCTACCGCATCCTGGAAAGGCACGGCGCGGCCTTCTGTATTTATCAGCTGGCCGGTAGGCTCTCCCCCAGGGAAATTACCGCAGATCATGTATATGTGCGGTTGCATGGTCCAGGCGAGGCCTACCAGGGTAAGTACGACGAGGAGACCCTTTCACAGTGGGCCGAGACATTCTTAGCCTGGGCCGACGAGGGAAGGGAGGTGTACTGCTACTTCGATAACGATGAAGCAGGCTATGCGGCGCAAAATGCGGTTCGGTTGCAGGAAATAGTCGAATGATGGAATGAGAAGAATTCTAAAACCCGCAGAAACAGGCCTCTAAACGAAGTTCCTGAGCCGCCGGTATAGGTTGCAGCAGCGCCTCACCATTCTTACACTTACCGACATGAAAAAGGACATATTCCGGTTTCTCGCAGATAACGCCATCCAATACGAGCGCGTCGATCATCCCCCGGTATTCACCTGTGAACAGGCTGAAGAACTCGTTCCCCCTATGCCGGGCGTCCACACCAAGAACCTGTTTGTCCGGGACAAGAAGGGGCGTCGCCATTTCCTTGTCGTGGTGCGGTACAGTAAGTCGGTGGACCTTAAGGCGCTCTCATCCAAACTGGGTATCTCGAATCTCAGCCTTGGATCTGAAAGGCGTCTCCAGAGATATCTCGGGATTGAGCCCGGTGCGGTGAGCCTTTTGGCCATCATCAATGACGTCGAGAGTGCCGTCGAGCTGGTACTGGATGCGGATGTTTGGCAGGAAGACATGCTCCAATGCCATCCATTGGTGAACACAAGTACACTGGCGATAGAGCGAGGCGATGTCGAGCGGATCTTCGAAATCACCGGGCATAAGTGGAGGGTGCTCTCTATCCCAGAGCGCACCAGATAAGACGGTTTGGTTCTGTCTTTTTGCCTGGTGTCTGAAAATTCCTGGCCCTTCGGTGCCAATGTTCTAAACTGATGGCTGCTCGCTGACATTAAGGCCTCTGGCATCCGGCGAGCGGCGATCGAAAAAGATAATGCCCTGTAGTCTTGACAGTGCACACAAAGCCGAGCCTGCTGTAGTTGCTTGATCAACTTCGATAGCTGATAGCCGCTTGTTAGATTAAACCGCCCCTCTGTCTGCTTGCGTGAGGGGGGCCCTTGAGGATAGACTTATTCAGTAGCTTGGCTATACGAGAATGGAACTCCGGAGGGGATAGACTCGATGTCTGCTGCAAAAGGGGCAAATCCAGAATTCACGATTGCCCACGTTGATTTTGACGCTGTTATCTTCGATCTGGATGGGGTGATCACCAAGACCGCTCGTATCCATGCCCGGGCGTGGAAGGAGATGTTCGATCATTACTTGAAACAGCGATCGAGGCACCCGCGGCCGTTCGATATCGATGAAGACTACCGAGAGTATGTCGACGGCAAGCCTCGCTACGACGGAGTGAAAAGCTTTCTCGTCTCCCGCGATATAAATATTCGGTACGGCGATCCCGATGATTCTCCGGAGCGGGAGACTATCTGCGGGCTGGGGAATAGAAAGAATCAACTATTTCTGGGGCTTGTAGAGAAGGAAGGCGTCGAGTTCTATAAATCCTCTGTAGATCTGATTGAGGGGCTCAAATCAAAACATTTCAAGACCGCAGTGGCCTCCTCCAGCAAGAACTGCGCTGAGATATTGGCTGCTGCCGATCTGGTCGGGCTATTTCAGGTCAAGGTGGACGGACGCGACGCCCAAAGCCTGGACCTTAATGGAAAGCCGGACCCGGACATCTTTGTGGAGGCCGCCCACCGGTTGGGGGTTGACCCGAAAAGATGCGTGGTTTTCGAGGATGCGCTGGCCGGGGTCCAGGCGGGAAACCGGGGGAACTTCGGAGCGGTGATTGGGGTAAACCGAGGTGATGAGGAACAGGCCCTCCGTCAGGGCGGGGCGGACGTGGTAGTTACGGATCTATCCCAGGTGGAGATCGAGGTGAACATCGATCTTCTCCCCTCCGCACTTGGTTGCATAGACCGGATTGAACGCGAGTTAAGCGGCAAACGGGCGATTGTATTCCTTGATTTCGATGGCACCCTCACCCCCATTGTCTCCCGGCCGGAAGATGCGGTGCTGGCCGATGATATGCGGGAGACCCTCATGGGGCTGGCCGACCAATGCCCGGTGGCGGTAATAAGCGGACGGGGCCTCAGGGATGTAAGAAAACGAGTGGGAATCGACCAGGTTTACTATGCGGGCAGCCATGGGTTTGAGATGACCGGGCCGGATGAGCTAGGCATGGAACTTGAACAGGCCAGGGAATTCCTTCCCCTGCTCGATGAGGCTGAACACGAGCTTGATCAAAAACTGGCGGAGATCGATGGGGCCCAGGTAGAGCGTAAGAGATACTCCATTGCTGTTCATTACCGGAACGTAGGGGATAGAGACGTTGAGACGGTGGAAAAGCTCGTGGATGAAACAAAAGAGCGGCATGGTAAACTGCGCAAAACATACGGAAAAAAGGTCTATGAACTTCGTCCGGACATCGAGTGGGACAAAGGAATGGCCCTCCTGTGGCTCATGGGGACACTGGGCCTTGACCAGGCGGAAGTTGCCCCCTTTTACCTGGGGGACGATCTCACCGACGAGGACGCGTTCCGGGTGCTGGCCAAATGGGGTAC
>JAYEMK010000020.1:0-8205 GCA_034718095.1 Candidatus Bipolaricaulota bacterium
CCTGCAACTCTTCCATGTTCATCACACGCGCGTCTTTCATCATTAGGATCATGCCTCCTATGATTCGACCCACGCCCCGTGGAATACTTCCATCTCTCCTATTCCATGGGGCACGTGTTTGTCTGGCCACTTTTTCTCCGCTTATGCTCATCTTGCGTGAGAAACTGAACCACCGTTCATGCTCATCTTGCATGGGACAAGTCTTTCGCTTGACAGCTGTCGGCAAAGAGGGTATACTACTATCGCAAATTGCTGGTCGATCATTGAAAAGTGGATAGCGTGAAACGAAAGTGTTGTCACCACAAGCAACAAAGTGTAACCTTCAAATTCTTAAACTGAGAGAGTTTGATCCCAGCTCAGGATGAACGCTAGCGGTGCGCCTAACACATGCAAGTCGAGCGATCGAGCCGATCTAATTATCCTTCGGGATGAGCGGACCGGTGACGGAGCGGCGGACTGGTGAGTAACGCGTAGCTAACCTACCCTCTTGACAGAAATAGCCCTCCGAAAGGAAGGTTAATGTCTGATGTTGCACCGGATCGATGGATCTTGTGTTAAAGGCGGTTTAGGCCGTCGCAAGGGGATTGGGCTGCGTCCTATTAGCTTGTTGGTGAGGTAATAGCTCACCAAGGCGATAATGGGTAGCTGATCTGAGAGGATGATCAGCCACATTGGGACTGAGATACGGCCCAGACTCCTACGGGAGGCAGCAGTGGGGAATCTTCCGCAATGGGCGAAAGCCTGACGGAGCGACACCGCGTGGGGGATGAAGGCCTTCGGGTTGTAAACCCCTTTTCTGAGGAAAGAATAAGGGCGGGAGGAAATGTCCGTCCGATGACGGTACCTCAGGAATAAGCATCGGCTAACTTCGTGCCAGCAGCCGCGGTAAGACGAAGGATGCGAGCGTTATCCGGAATTACTGGGCGTAAAGGGCGTCTAGGCGGCCGGGTCAGTCATCTGTGAAATCCCTTGGCTCAACCGAGGAAAGTCAGGTGAAACTTCCCGGCTTGGGAGCAGGAGAGGAGGGTGGAACTCACAGAGTAGCGGTGGAATGCGTAGATACTGTGAGGTACCCCAATGGCGAAGGCAACCCTCTAGCCTGCCACCGACGCTGAAGCGCGAAAGCGTGGGGAGCGAAGGGGATTAGATACCCCCGTAGTCCACGCCGCAAACGATGTTCACTGGGTGTCGGTCGCTGATACAGATCGGTGCCGAAGTTAACGCATTAAGTGAACCGCCTGGGGAGTACGGCCGCAAGGCTAAAACTCAAGAGAATTGACGGGGGCCCGCACAAGCGGTGGAGCACGTGGTTCAATTCGATGATAAACGAAGAACCTTACCTGGGCTTGACATGCTAGTGGTAGAAACCGGAAACGGGGCCGACCCTGCCTTCGGGTAGGGAGCTAGCACAGGTGATGCATGGCTGTCGTCAGCTCGTGTCGTAGGACGTTGGGTTAAGTCCCGGAACGAGCGCAACCCCTGTCGTTAGTTGCCAGCGGGTAATGCCGGGGACTCTAGCGAGACTGCCGGTGAATAGCCGGAGGAAGGAGGGGACGACGTCAAGTCATCATGTCCCTTATGTCCAGGGCGACACACATGCTACAATGGGAGGTACAAAGGGTAGCGACCCCGTAAGGGCAAGCCAATCCAAAAAAGCCTTCCTCAGTTCGGATTGAGGTCTGTAACTCGACCTCATGAAGCCGGAATCGCTAGTAATCGCAGGTCAGCTATACTGCGGTGAATGTGTACTCGGGCCTTGTACACACCGCCCGTCACACCAACCGAGTGGGGGTTATCTGAAGTCGTCTCTTTGGAGATGCCGAGGGTAACCTTCGCAAGAGGGGTGAAGTCGTAACAAGGTAGCCGTAGGAGAACCTGCGGCTGGATCACCTCCTTTCTAGGGAGTATAAATGACCAGCAACAGTATGTGGCAACATCACGCTATCCCTTTTCCCTTCTTCTCACGCCAAGGTGATACAGGTTACCCTGCCGTGTCAGAAACTCTCGCAATATAGGTCTTCCCTTTCCCGTCATTGAACCTCACCTCCCGGTAAACTTTGCTCACATGAGAGGAGGTGTGATGGCAAAATTCGCTACTGATATGGAGCAGCTCGAGCAATTGCTCACCAAGATGGGAGAAGCCGTCACCGTAAGCCGGGGGGAGACGATTTATCAACCCGGTGACCCAAGTACCTCGGTGTGCGTGGTTGAAGCGGGGCGGGTGAAATTGGCCTACCTCGACGAGAGTGGAAAGAAACTTACCCTGTCCATACTTGATACAGGTGAAATATTCGGCGAGCGGTGTCTGGTCGGGGAGAAATATCGGCGTTATCTTGCAACTGCGATTGCTGAAACGACCTACCGCTCCATCAAAAAGGAGAGAGTCGTCAAACTTATCAACTCCAATCCACTCCATCTAAGGGAGATGCTTCTACACTTTGCCCGCCGCGGCCGTCAGTTAGAGGAGACCTTGGAGGACATAGTGTTCAAGAACATCCAGACCCGATTATCACGCCAACTCCTCAAGCTTTCCAACGAATATGGGGTACAGACAAAGGAAGGAACCCTGATCGGCTTCCAGCTAACTCACAAAGAGCTGGCGGATATGATCGGCTCGGCCCGTGAGAATACCACAATAGCCTTGAATCGCTTTCAAGACGAGGGAATCCTGGACAAGAGTCGCTACCGTATTGTCATAAAGAGCGAGGAAGGGCTACGCGAAAAGTGCAAACTGCCGGGCTGACCTGCCAATGGAGGTAGATCACGATGAACCCTACAGTAGCGGTAATAGTGATTTTGTTGTTAGGAGGGCTGTTGGCAGTGGTGGGCGGGGTGTTCACCACAAATTCACCCCCGAAGGCAGGGTTTATCGCCACGCCCCCCGGTGGCAAGGTACCGCTGGTGGTAGAATTTGACGCGACCAGTTCATCTGATCCAGATGGGGATATCAGTTCCTATCAATGGGATTTCGGAGATGGAGAGATCGGTTCAGACAAAAGCGAATCTCATACATATGAGGCAGAAGGTATCTATTCCGTCAGCCTGACGGTGAGGGATGATCGCGGGGCCACTGATACCCTGCTTCGAGAGATAAATGTCTCGGCATCCTCGGATGAGGCGACGGGGGATACCGCCGGCAATGGCTTTCTGAATGTCACCCTTCGCGGGGTCCGTTCTGAGCCCCGAATAGGTGTATGGGAATCCGGTCCCCAGAGTACATTTGCAATCGTCGATCTGAAGGCCGAAGCGATCCGCGATGACCAAACTGTACGCGACCTCGATTTCAGGATTGTAGACAGCGAAAACCGCGTTTATTACCCCAGTGGTGCCATGTATTCGTTGGAGGAGCCGTTTGCTGATTCCCTGCTTGCCCGAGGGGAATGGACGGATGGAGAGATCGCATTCAAGGTCTACCCCGCCAGCCATTACATGCTCAAGTATGACAAACGGAATCAGCCTCCCATCGAATTTAGATTCTCGCTGGAATAAAAATGATCATCCGGGAGCTTGTGCCCGATGACTACGACGGGCTGATCGAACTATGGGAAAAAGCCAATCTTCCATTCAAACCGAATGGGCGCGATCGCCACAAGCAAATTACGGAGGAGCTCGCCGGCACGAAATCGATATTTCTTATCGCTGAGCGCGAGGGAGCCATAATCGGCTCTATTCTGGGGACACACGATGGCCGTAAGGGGTGGATAAACCGATTGGCGGTTGCCCCAGAATATCGGCGGACGGGGATCGCCTCTGCCCTTGTCGCTGCGGTGGAAAAGCGACTTGCCAAACTGGGGATCGAAATCGTTGCCTGCCTGGTCGAGGATTGGAACAGCGGCTCACAGGCCTTTTTCGAACGGCTCGGTTATCATTTACATACCGACATCCATTACTACTCCAAACGCAGACATCCCGAGGTGTAGACTGAAAAGTGAAAAAATCATCTATCACCCGATTGGGATCATCCATTCGCCGTTTACCGAACCATCCGGGGTCCCGACCCAACCTCGGTTCGGTAGAGGGATAAAGGGCAGGGTAGATGTGTTTTCTAAATATGCTGAGTGCCTTATCGGCCTCGACGGGTTCAGCCACATCATGCTCATCTACCATCTTAACCGCGCAAGTGGCTATAGTTCAATGGTAAGGCCGTTCCTCGAGGAGGAGAAACGCGGCCTGTTTGCAACACGCACCCCGCGACGCCCTAACCCGATCGGCCTTTCAACGGTGGGGCTGGTAAAGTTAACTGGACGAGTACTACACATCGTTGACCTTGACATTCTCGATGAAACCCCCTTGCTCGATATAAAGCCTTATATACCCTTATTAGAGGAGTAGAGAGCTCACCAGCGGCTTGCTTGACGGACCGCCTGCAGGCGGTGTCAGCTTTGCATAGGAAGAAGGAGGAAGGATGAAGAAACAGATATCCTGGAGCGACGAGATTGAGCTTTTAAAGAAGGCCCTTTCCGGTGAAGGGGCTTTTCTGGTAGTACTGGACAAGGAAGGAAAAGGAAACCCGATGACGATAGGTTGGGGCGAGGTGGGAATAGTCTGGAGCCTACCGGTATTCACAGTCCTTGTGCGGCGCTCGCGCTATACCTACCTCTGTCTTCAGTCCTCGGGGGAATTTACCGTGAATGTCCCCAGCCCGGGCACGCTGGAGAACGAGCTCCAATTCTGTGGGACAAAATCGGGGAGGGATCTCGATAAGGCGGCCGCATGCGAACTTACCCTGATCGCAGGTCGAAAAGTGAAGACCCCAGTTATCGAGGAGTGCGCCCTTCATTACGAATGCCGCATACTGGCGCGCAAACAACTGGAAGAGACAGATTTTTCCTCCTCAGATATCCTGGAGGAACATTACAAAGATGATGATCATCATATGATCGTCATGGGGAAAATCCTCACAGCATATGCATTTAACCCTTGAGCCACTCGACCAGAAGATCGGCGATTACCTGCCGCCGATATTCCGCGCTGGCTCGAATGTCATCGATTGGGGCTACTGTCTGGAGGGTTAATCTCCGTGCCGCTGCGATCAGGGATTTATCAATCTTGTTCCCGGACAACAGCTCCTCTACACGATGAAGGCGGATCGGGGTTGGGGCAACAGAGCCGGCGGCAAGCCTGACCTCATACACCACCCCGTCTATTATGCGCGCCAGGGCACCGAGGGAGGCGATGGCGATAGTGAGGGCCTTTCGGCGGCCCACCTTGTGAAAGAAATGGTGAAACTCTCGACTGGGGATGGGGACCTTAATAGCGCTCAGAAACTCCCCTTCTGCCAGCGCTGTCTGCCCCGGGCCCCTTAAGAACCCCTCTATAGGTACCTCTCGTTCACCGTTCGCGCTGTGGGCAATAACGGTTGCGTCATAAAGTATAAGTGGTATTGCGCCATCCGCTGCTGGTGAGGCGTTGACCAGATTCCCGCCCAGTGTCCCGCGATTTCTGATTTGAACAGAACCGAGTCTGGACAGGACCTCTTTCAACAGTGGGAGCTCGGCGGTCACGATCTCGGAGGAAAGGAGCTCCGCCTCTGTCGCGGCGGCCCCAATGACCACCTCGCCATCCTGTCTCCGGATCTCGCGCAGTTCTCCCACCTCGGAGATATCGAGGAGCCGCGCTGGGGCGATAATGCCCCTCCTCATCTTCACGACAAGGTCGGTCCCACCACAGATTACCCGGGCGTTTGGATCATTGATGTGCCCCAGTAGATCCTCGATAGAATTAACCCTTAAATACTGCAGCGGCACGTCTTTTCTCCTCCATGTTTCTTAGGTCTTCCGGCCGATCGATATCCCACACACAACCAGGGTCGTCCACCTCTGTCAGGGTGAGATCACAGTGATTTAAGGCAATGAACCCCCGGGCGCCCATCTCCCCGTGGAGGGTTTGTAGAAGCCCAGGGCAACATGACCGGTGCAGATAAACGGGGAAACCACGCCTCCCGCGGTAAATCGGTGCGGCGATGAGCGCACCGGCATCCGCCCGGGCAAGGACGGAGCGCAACGTGGCCTGGCTGACATACGGCATATCGGCGTGCAAGATTAGAAACCCTTTCACTGAAGGGGGAAGTGATCTTATCCCGAGGGAAAGAGACCCCCCCATACCGGTCTTATAGTTGGGATTTACAAGGACCCGCACATCCCCTAGATCAACCTCACGACTGATCGTCTCCGCGGCGTGGCCAAGGACAACAAGGATATCATCGACCCCTGCAGCACGTAACGTTTTCACGATGCGGCTCAGTGCGGGCTCACCCTCAATTTGAATGAGGGGCTTGATTGCACCGTAGCGTTCCCCTTTCCCGGCGGCGAGAACTATCGCCGCGATCATTCCCCACCCCTCATCAGCTTAGCAGCGTAGTGAACCGCCTCTAGAATCTTGGTATAACCGGTGCAGCGACAGAGGTTGCCCTCGAGGGCAGACTTGATCTCCTCATCGCTCGGGCTGGGATTCTGTCTCAATAAGGCGTATGTCGACATGATAAACCCGGGCGTGCAGAAGCCACATTGTACGGCACCCTTTTCCACAAACGCGCGTTGAATCGGGTGAAGCGCGTCTCCAGCGGCAAGTCCTTCAATCGTGAGCACCTCTTTTCCATCCACCTGTGGGGCGAGGACAAGGCAGGAATTGACCGCCTTACCATCGATGAGAACGGTGCACGCCCCACACTCCCCTTCACCGCACCCTTCCTTCGTCCCGGTGAGATGAAGGTCGTTTCGCAGAAGGTCGAGCAGGCGATCCTCAACCCTGACCTCACGCTGGATCGGCTCACCATTTATCACAGTCCTGATCCTCATAGATGTTCCTCCAGGGCAGCCAGATCCGGGGGGATCTCAATCGGGGCCCCTGCGGCCTTCCGCGCGGTGGCGATATCCTTGAGCCCATTTCCCGTAACCATAACCGCTGCGCTCTTCCCAGAGAGCACCCCGGAGTCCACCAACTTGAGCAGGCCAGCGAACGGGGCTGCCCCAGCCGGCTCAGGGAAGATACCGGTTTTTCTCGCCATCGTCGCTATCGCTGCAGTGATCTGCTGATCCGTCACTGTGATAAATTCACCGCCGTTTTTGGCCAGATAGGTGACCGCCTTTACGATATCGCGAGGTCTGCCCACGCAGATGCTGTCAGCCACCGTCTCTGCCTGAATGTCATTGAACAAGACCTTGTTTCCATTGTACCGGGCAAACGCCTGTGCAATGGGGGCCGCCCCGGCCGCTTGAACGCCGATCACCTTCGGTGCCTGATCGATAAGTCCAAGCCGCGCGAGCTCATCGAACCCTTTACAGATCCCGCTGATCACTGAGCCATCCCCAACGCTGACGAAGACAGTATCGGGGACGCCCCAGTTGAGTTGCTCGGCGAGTTCGAGGGCCCCGGTCTTCTTCCCCTCAACCAGATACGGATTGACCGCCGCTGAACGGTTATACCATCCGAATGCCTCCGCGGCCTTGGCCGCCAGATCGTAGGCGACATCGTAGGAACCATCCACAAGGAATACCCTCGCCCCGTAGATCAACAGCTGTGTTACCTTGGCCACCGGGGCGGTGCGGGGGACGAATATGATCGTCTCAAGGCCGGTCGCGGCTGAGAAGCCGGCCAGCGAACTCGCCGCATTCCCGGTGGAGGCGCAGGTGACCACACGTTTCTTCTTTTCCTGTGCCTTGATCACCACGACCGCGCTTGCGCGATCCTTGTACGAAGCGGTCGGATTCTGCCCGTCGTCCTTGATCCACAGCGCGTTTAACCCGTAGTGATTAGCCAGATTGGGATACGAGTAAAGGGGCGTGTAGCCTACACGTAGTGGCTGGATGAACCGTCGCCCTTTTACAGGAAGAAGCGGAAGGTACCGCCACATGGTCCGTTCACAGTTCGAACTAAAGCTATCACGCGTCAGTATCCGCCGCAGGTGATCGTAGTCGTAGATCACCTCGAGCGTCCCCCGGCGTGGGCCACACGTCGGACAGGTATATTCTATTTCATCGGGAGAGAACTCCCTTCCACAGGAGATACATCGCAACATTTTTACCGTTCCCATCTCTGATAGCTCACCTCAAGCCTTACTATACAGCCTGTACACAACCCATTGCATAAAGTCCCCTCTTAGTTGTTTCCAGGGGCACTTTTAGCCCAACTATTCTACCGCCTCTGCGAGAGGATATATTTTTTCTCTCGCCTGTTCGCTTCGCTCACTCAAGACGCTACGATCGC
>JAYEMK010000020.1:8305-13310 GCA_034718095.1 Candidatus Bipolaricaulota bacterium
CATTGCATAAAGTCCCCTCTTAGTTGTTTCCAGGGGCACTTTTAGCCCAACTATTCTACCGCCTCTGCGAGAGGATATATTTTTTCTCTCGCCTGTTCGCTTCGCTCACTCAAGACGCTACGATCGCCAAGAAAGGCTGACCCTTACCCCATAATCCTTAATCCTCTGCTCATTACTACTCACCCATTGCCTATTACTGTATTGCCGCTGCTCTCTGCGGGCTTAGCGAGCCTGGGGGGTGTAGTAGCTAATTCAGGTTTACTACACCCCCCGAGCGGTAAAGGGTTTTCAACCTCCGTAAATCTTACGATTGGGCCCCGCTCACTTAAAGGAGAAACGGAAGTGAACGGGAAACCGCTTTCTGAAGCACCGCCATCTCAGCTGCCCTTTTGAGCGACAGGATCCCCGTAAATGGTTCCTTAAGAGTCATCTGCCTGATCTCGAAATCTGAACTGAGAATGACACTGACGTTTTTGTCCTCGAAGACCATCGCCCCCGCCGTAGCCAACAATCGAGTCTCATCTCCCCCTTCTCGCCTGCGTATGGTTTCTTCTTCCATGTAAAAGGCGTTATCTGCCTCCCGGAGAAAATCCTCTTCCCGCAGGAAGAGGCGTGGTTTCTCCAGATATGGCCTCCCGGGGTGAACGCAAAAAGTAGCACAGTTACCGCACTGGTTGCAGAGATCATCGATGTGAATGATCTGCCTGGTCTGATTGATCTGAAACCTCTCGGCACCGACCACAACCAGTTTATCATCATGGCAGGCCAGCAACGGGACCTGTTGGTCCACCTGTGGAATGGTATAGGTATAGTTGGCCCTGTTGGGACAGACCTCGACGCACTTGTCGCACAAGGAGGAACACTGCATACAGCGGGCCGCCTCCTTTTTTGCCTTTGCTTCTGAGGTCGACTTTTCGACCAGATCAAAGCTGGTACGTTCAGCCGGCGAAATTACCTCCGGCAGGTATTGTGGTTCCTTCCTTGCCCGAGTCCGTTTCAATGCCAGGATCTCCTCCTCGGAGAGCATGGAATGGTCATAGTGTATATGTCTGAACGGGATGCCCAATCGTCGGCAGATCGCCTCCGCAGCACGTCTGCCATCGGCACATGCCTGGACGATGGTCGCCGGCCCCCGCACCGCATCACCCCCTGCATATACATAGTCAACACTGGTCAGCCCGGTCTCGGGATCGACATCGATCCTTCCAGGTTCGGATAGGGAAATGGAGCTGGCCCCGAAAAGCGAGGAATCAAGTTGCTGCCCGATGGCCGTAATGACAGAATCGGCCGCAATAACGAACTGGCTTCCCCCTATCGGAACAGGTCTCCTACGCCCGTCAGCCCCTGGCTCTCCAAGCCTGTTCCGAACACACTCCACTGTGAGCCCCCTTTCGTCACCCCGAATGATCCGTTTAGGGGAGAGGAGCTCTTCCAGGATGTTTTTCTCAACAAGGAGATCCTCAATCTCATCCTGGTCTGCCGGCATCTGTTCACGCCTTCGCCGATATAAAACCGTCACCGGATTTCCAATGAGCCGCGCTGCTGTTCTGGCCGCATCGATCGCCGTATTCCCCCCACCGATCACCAGCACCTTTTCACCAAGTTCGGGCGGGGAACCCTGAGCTACCCGCCGTAGAAAGGAAAGGGCAGGAAAGACCCGGTCACCATCGCTCCCATCAACCGGTAGTCTCACATCCCGTTGGGCCCCACAACCGATATAAACTGCGGCAAACCCTTTTTTTAGCAGCCTCTCAGGCGAGTCGATGGGGTGATCAAGCTCTATCCTCACCCCCATTTCGGTGATCCGGGCAATATCACTATCCAGGATCTTCCTGGGTAGCCGAAACGCTGGGGCTATCGTGAGCATCCCCCCGGCCACACCTTTGGCCTCATATATAGTTACCTCAACGCCGTTTAACGCAAGGAATGAGGCAGCAGACAGGCCGGAGGGGCCGCTTCCGACCACCGCAACCCTGTGGCCGGTACCCTCAGCGGCGGAAACAGTTACGTTTCCATGTTCGACGGCAAAGCGCTTCAGCGCCCTGATTGCCACCGGGACATCGTAATCGTTGCGGGTGCACCTGCTCTGACAGGGGTGATTACAGATGTAGCCGGTTACCCCGGGAAGGGGATTACGAGAGAGGATGACCTTAAGTGCCTGATCGTATTTCCCATTGGCGATCAGCCATACGTACTCCGGCACATCCTGACAGATCGCGCATCCCTCGACACAGGGGGCGGCTATACAATCAAAAAGCGAGAGGCCTGATTTTACCTTGGGAGACCCATAAGGGTGGTAGGCCTTCTTGTAGCGTGGGTTTACAAGGGCCCGATTGGCCGCGTCCTCCAGGTTCATAAGCCCGGCATCCGCCAGTTGATGGAGGCTCGTTAGACCTCTTTCGGCCATCGCCCTCTCGATGTTCTCCAGGTATTGAAGCAGGCGGGAATATCCACCCGGTTTCAAGAGATCGGAGGCACAGGTCACCGGGTAGGCCCCTGTGGAAAGGATGTCAACGACGTTCAGCGCGTCCGCCCCCCCGGCGTAGGAAACATTGAGATCGCCATCGAATTCGTGCAGCAGTCTATTGAGAAGGGCCATGGTGATCGGATATAACGCGCGGCCCGACATATACATCTCTTCACCGGGGAGAACCCCTTTGTGATTCACCACGGCCAGGGTATTACTCAATTTGATCCCCACCGTTAACCCCTGCCCTGTGGCAGTCTGTTTCAGGGCCTTGATCAGGCTCACCGCACGTTCGTATTTCAGGTCATTATCAAACACGGCGGCTGGAACACGGATCTCGCGGTAACCCAAATCGTCGTGGAGGATCCGCTGCACCGTCTCCCTCCCCAGAAGAGTGGGATTCAGCTTGACCGTAGTGTTAAGCCCACGCCCCTCGAGCAGGTAGCGGGCGATCCGTTCGATCTCGTCAGGGGGGCAGCCATGCATCGTAGACAGGGTAACGTTGTTCGTCAACCTGGGGGGGATCTCGATATCGGCATATTGAGGAAACTCTCGGCTTAGTATGGAGCGAATCTCAGCGATCTCCTCGCTGGCATCCTCCAACCGGTCCATGAAGTTTAGCATCCTCTGGTTTTTTATCCCTTCCAGGTCATACCCGACGCTCATGTTGAAGATGGTCCCAAACGGAACCCTTCCCGCAAAACCAAGGACCCGCCGCAGGATATGGATCAACACCCATGCCTTGATGTACTCGCCCGCAGATTGGTCCAGCTTGAGCTCCTGAGACCACTCTACATTGTATCCCTCGTCTGCCACATCGATACATGGGCGCGGAATCCTAAGTTCATCCATGACCTGCACGGTCTTCAGCTCGATGAATCTTCCGCCGGAGAGCCAGGCGCAGACGATATTTTGCGCGCACTGGGTGTGAGGCCCGGCGGCAGGGCCAATGGGGGTGGCAAGGTGATCTCCAAACAGCTTCGTTTCATACGGGCTTTTATCCTGGGGCACAAAGAACAAAGAGCGGGGTATCCCGAAGATTGATTGGTTGGTCTCAAGCTCCCGCAAAATCCACCGCAGGAGCCTAGCGAACGGCTGTACTTTCATAGTATCAGACATGTTTTTCCCCTTCGCCAACAGGGGTCATGCCGCCCTTCCCCACAACCGGGCCGCCTCCTCACGAGCCTGGGCATAGATCCTCTCCTCGTCAAGTCCGGTGAACACACCGTTTCGCAACACCTCGTTTCCAGCGACGAAGAGATCTGAAACCCGCAAGGCATGAACGGCCGGCCCGAACAAAAGGTGCCCAAATACGGTGTCGCCGGAGAGGGGCGTAGGGGGATGGTAGTCAAGGAGTGCGATGTCGGCTGGATACCCGGGGGCTATCCGGCCGATCTTGACCCCCAACAGCCTGCCGAGAATCAACGGGTTATTATCGAACAAGAGCCTCTTAAGATCGCCAAATCCAGCGGCAAGGGGGGCTCCGGTCGACACCTTCTGCAGGATCCCAGCGGTGAACAGCTCGGAGAGCAGGTTTCCCCCAAGTCCGTCCGTCCCCAGGCCCACCAACAGCCCCTTGTTCAGAAATCCGTCGAGGTCGAATACACCCACTGCGTTGTTCATGTTCGAGCGTGGGTTGTGAACGACGATCGCGTCTCGTTCTGCGATCAGGTCCCGCTCCGCTTCATCCAGATGAAGACAGTGCACGAGGATCGAGTTAGGGCGCAGGAGACCAAACCGATCCAGTCGCATCGCGATACGAATACCGTGCTCTGCGATGCACTGCTCCTCGTCCTCCGGCCCTTCTGCCACGTGGATATGAACACCGACCTTCTCCGGCAGGGAAGAGGCAACACGTGCGAGGGTCTTATCGGAGAGGGTAAACGAGGCATGCAGACCGAATAGGCCTGAGCTCATCAGATCTTGCGCCTCATGGCTGGCAAGGAAGCGTAGATTTTCATCGATACCTGCCGCCGCGATCGCGGCCCCGTCACGGTCTGAGACCTCATAACAGAACAGGCCGCGCAGCCCCACATCTTCACAGACCGCCTCCCGCAAAACCGAAAGGCTGTTTGTAACATTATATGGGCTGGCGTGGTGATCGATCAGGGTGGTGATCCCACACCGCGCCGCCTCCATAGCACCTATTAATCCACTCATCCTGATCGATTGTTCATCGAGTGCCCTGTCCAGTCGCCACCACAGTTGTTCGAGGATCTCGGTGAAGCTAGTTGGGGCGGTCTCAGGTAGGCTCATCCCGCGTGCCAGGCTGCTGTAGAGATGAGTGTGTGCGTTTATCAGACCAGGGATGGCAAGCTTCCCGGCCCCATTGATCTGCTCAACATCGGACGGTGGATCATGTGTTGCCAACTCCTCGGGTGTTAGCACCGCCTCGATTCTCCCGTTGTCGATGAGTAAAGCACCATTTTCAAGAATGGCACTGTCACCATCCCAAACCGTTACCCGTTCAATCAACTTTTTCATACAGCCTCTTCATCTTCTTACAACCGGGACCACTATAACGGATCGCTGTGCAAT
>JAYEMK010000021.1:0-2585 GCA_034718095.1 Candidatus Bipolaricaulota bacterium
TGTCGGCCACGTTTGCCGTATCGATGTAAAGCCTCATTCTGCCTCCTTAGGTGCTTAACACATACGTTTAGTATTATTTGCTAACTTCAAGTTTACCGGGTCTGCACCCGGCCCGCCAACGATCTTCGGGGCTGCGCTATCCATTCAAGCAATAGGTTCCGACCGCCCAGGCAAGACTGGAGAGGAATGTTTGGGTTCCTTACCATTTTGAGTGGGTAATTTAACGTTGAGCTCGTCGGAGACGAATGCCAAAGAGAATTCACCACGAAGAGCACGAAGGACACGAAGAATGGAGCAGATCAAAGGCATTCACGAGCCCCATGGAATAGCAACCGGTGGAATTATTCCACGGGGCGGGGCTCAGTTACTGACCTACATGCGACTAGCAGGGGTGAAGATCGGGTTCCTGATCAACTTCAATGTCACCTCGGGGGGTGTAGTAAACAGGACCAGCTACTACACCCTCCAAGTGCTCTTCGTGTCCTTCGTGGTGAAATAGTTTAGTTACCCACTTGAAACGACAAAGAGCCATAAAGAAAGAGTGGATATTCCACGGGGTGAAGGTGAGGGTGAGATCAATCGCCAGACCTCGCTACTAGGGGAAATCGCTCTGGATGTTTGATCGACTCAACGGTCAAATCGACATCGAGGTCTGGCCAATACAAATGGTGCGGCCGTAGCCATTCGACTTTTAGGATTGCAGACACTGGCGCTTCCTTGAACCACGGAAATTCCCGAAAGGGAAGAAATAATTCTTCGTCGGCCAATAGGAGCCAGAATCCGTGTTGGGAAATATGAGTAACTTCAGGCCCCGAAGTGTTTATGCCAGGTGCTTCTGATTTCACTTTTGTGCTCCTCAATTATGCATAGAGCCAGTTTAATGTCCGATTCGTTACTGATAACAAATCCCACGAATCCTTCGTGTAGTTTATTTGTGCAATCTGTCATTCGTGCCATTCGTGTGGTTTCTACAGACCGAATAGCTCAATGGCGTTTTTCGTGGTCTGAGCGGCGATCTCCTCAAGGGGAACCCCCTTTATCTCGGCCAGTTTTTCCGCCACGTGCCGAACATAGGCCGGTTCGTTTCGTTTCCCACGGTGAGGCACCGGGGTAAGGTAGGGAGAGTCTGTCTCGACGAGCAGCCGATCAAGCGGCAATCCCTGCACCACCCCGCGCAACGAGGCATTGCGTTTGAATGTGAGCGGTCCCCCTATACCCAGGTAGAACCCCATTGAGAGAAACTTGAGTGCCAGCCCTGCATCCCCGAGGAAGGAGTGCATCACCCCACGATAAGGGGGCTTGAGTTCCTCAAGGATACCAACAAGCTCATCGGTAGATTCCCTGTTATGAACAATGATCGGCAGATTTAGCCCCCTGGCAAGCTCGATCTGTCCCCGGAAGACGGCCCGCTGTGTACGACGCGGGGAGAGATCGCGATAATAATCGAGCCCGATCTCGCCGATGGCGACAACCCTTTCTTTCTGGGCGAGCCGCTTAAGCTGCGCAATAATGGCCCCGTCAACGGTCTTCGCCTCGTGTGGATGGACCCCAACCGCAGCCCACAGATGGCGATGTTCTCCGGCAAGCCCTACCGCCTCTTTGCTTGTTCCAAGGTCAATCCCGACGGTGATCGCGCCGATCCCGGCGGTAAAACATCGGGTGATCACCACCTGCCGGTCGCTCTCGAATTCGGGGAGGTCAAGATGGACGTGGGTATCGATGAGCTCAATGTGTTCGACCACGAAAAATCAACCCTTTACCTGGGCGATCGCGGTCGGGATGGCGCCCGGTAGATCGGTGGGGATGATGGAGCACTCTGGCATCCCGCGAGCGAGTATATCGGCCGTCAACCCATGCAGATAGGCACCGATGGCTGCGGCCACCACTGGGCTTAACCCCTGCCCCATCAATCCCGCGATCATCCCGGTGAGGACATCCCCGCTTCCCCCTGTGGCAAGGCCGCTGTTCCCGGTCGGATTGATCCATACCTCGCCCTGCGGGGTCCCGATCACAGTCGGCCTCCCCTTGAGCAGGAGCACCACCCCCCACTTTTCAGCAAGCTCGCGGGCGACATCGATCCGGGCCGAATTGATCTTCTCGATCGGGCGTTCGATGAGCCTGGCCAGTTCACCTGGATGTGGTGTGAGAACGGCCCGTCCAGCCAGTGGTGCCAGTAATCCCAGATTGCCGGCAAGATGAAACAGGGCGTCGGCGTCGATAACAACAGGGACGGCCAGTTCCTGCAGGATCCCGCGTACCGCCTCTCCGGTGGTCTGATAGCGGCCAATCCCGGGCCCAATAGCACATATATCAGCCCTTTCCAGTGAGGGAAGGATCTCCTTCAGGGATCCTTTACTGAGCCGCCCGTCAGCATCCGTGAATGGGGCGGTGAGCGACTCGATGAGGGCCGTCTCGAACACGGTATTCAGGGAGGCAGGGCAGGCCAGGGTGACCAATCCCGCCCCGACACGAAGTGCAGCACGGCAGGCGAGGATGGCCGCCCCGCTCATCCCGCGCGAGCCCGCCACCAACAACACCTTTCCGAATGTCCCCTTGTGACCGTCGGGCCGCCTGTCGGGGAGCCT
>JAYEMK010000022.1:0-5145 GCA_034718095.1 Candidatus Bipolaricaulota bacterium
GTTTCACGTCTCTGCGAGAGGCGCCCTGTTCCGCATAAGTATCTTCAACTACCCACTCAAAACAGCGAGGAACCTATAACTTTAGCTTTATATCAACACCCTCGGCGATGAGGTTCTTCTCGATCCATGTCTGCGAGGTCGTCCCCCGCTGTTTGGGGGTCATTTGTTTGGGATCAAATCTTGTCTTTTGACTTTTGCTGTTCCTCCACCCGCGACGCAATTCGGCTAATCGCGGGGTAATGCAGCCCAAGATGCTCCTAAATTTCTGTCAACGTGTATTCATACTGACGCGTCGCTTCGTAGATCTTCCTGTCGCGTGACGGCTTCCCCGTGACGCCCGTGAACAACTCCCCGAGAGATGGTCTCCCTGCAAGCCGCTCTTGGCGAGGAATCTCCGTTTGTTTCTCCCGCTCGTGTAGAGGTGCTGCATCCCTGTGACAGGTTGGCGTGAAGCGAAGAATGACGCCCAACAATGGCCTGCAGCGGGACGCGCGTTACCGCGCGCCGCTCAAGGTGGGCGTTAGCGAGATGACTGACGAACGGAAGCTTATTGACATATCGGTGCAAAATATGTACAGTATTGCTGTACATAAAATAAACAGGAGGCCAAAATGGCAATACATACAACTTATACCAATGCTCGCGCCCGTTTGGCGTCATTGATTGACGAAGTTATAAAAAACCGGGAAGTTGTAATCATTCAGAGACGTGGCACCGAGGATGTTGCCATGATAGCTGCCGACGAACTATCCGGCATACTTGAGACAGCACACCTGCTTCGATCCCCTGTCAATGCAGATCGGCTGAATTCCGCTCTTGAACGGGTAAGAAAACAAGAGGGATCTGGCCAGACCATCGATGAGCTTCGTGAAGAGATCGGTCTTGATTAGCCGATCTGAATCTAAAAAGGGCCGGGAAGCTGTATTTCAGCCAGAATTTAGAGAGGATTTGCGGTACTGGGTAGAGACAGATCGTAGAATGGCGCTTCGAATTTTCAAGCTAATTGAAGTTGTGATGCGAGATCCGTTTCAGGGCATAGGAAAACCAGAGCCTTTAAAATTTCTCGGCGCAGGCGTCTGGTCTCGCCGCATTACCGAGGAACATCGGTTGGTTTATGTCGTTGGGCATAACAGAGTAGATTTCGTGCAGTGCCGTTACCACTACTAACTCCTGATATAATTGCTTCCGCCAACATATTAGTGCCCTGACCGGTGTTTCGCTGCGCTTCACACCGGGAGGTGACTTCAGAATGCGTTTGGGGGGCAGATCTTGTTTTTTGACCTTTGCTGTTCCTCCACCCGTGCTGCAATTCGGCTAATCGTGGAGTAATGCAGTCCAAGATGCCCCTGGAAACTCTGCTAACGTTTACTCATACTGACGCGTCGCCTCGTAGATCTTCCTGTCGCGCGTTACCGCGAGAGGTTACATAATAAACCGCTCCTTCGTACTCAATACGCAACGGTCGTGCCATAGGGTCGGGGAGACACAGCGTAGGGAACAACCATATTTTTTACCCGGTGGAATCTCTTGCCGTGTGAAGGTGTAGAGAAATGTTGCGAAAGTGTCGAAGGCATAGCCGCCCTCCAACATCTTCCGAAGAGAAAAGTCCCGTATTCCAAATCCCCATAGAGGTTGTTGCAAAAACCCTTTACCGCCGAGCACGCAGAGGGCACCATGGTCTTCTCAATATTCGATCTCAGCGGTCTTTGCGGCCCTGGGGGGTGTAGTAATTTCCTCTCCAGATACTACACCCCCCGAGGCGGTAAAATGATTAAACCCAGTGTTTGAGGCTTGAAAATAAGCATCGAGAAGGTTTACGCAACAAGCTGCATAGCCGTAAAGAGATCGATATGAGCCTGGACCTATGTAAAATTATCGCTGATTATCCGCTCTTATAACCACATCTCGGGCAGCCGTTTGGATGGCAGGCACGGCAGTAGGCCTTGCCACATTTTTCGCATGGGCCGTTAGCCGCTGGGGTCACCAGGTGCAGTTGGTCATCGCATACGGAGCGAGGTTTTTCCCATGTATAGCTGTATTCACAGGGCGCCTGTTCCAGTTTGCGAGCCAGAGGGTTCCAGTCCAGGGAGAGACGGCGCCTGCCCTTGCGCCGGCGGATCGATACCTCGAACCGCTGTACCGGCATGATCAGCTCCAGTGTCTGTATCCACACGCATTCCACGCTCATAGCGTACTTTTGTCGTAGATCGGCCACCTTGGCCTGATATTCGCGGAGGACGGTCTGCAATCGCTGCTCAGTACGTCTTTGCCCAGAGCGTTGTCTTTCGCTGAGGTCGGATTTTTGCTGTAGCTGGTACATGCGTTCAAGCGCTTGTTGGCGGAGCTGCGAATGGTAATTGTAAATACGCTTGAGGTCGCGTTCCTGTCGCCGTCGCATGCTGCCAAGGAAACGGTCCAGTCGTTCTCTGATCCGCGCTGGCAGGGCGCGGTTCAGCACCGCCGTAAGCCGAGCAGTTTCCCAGAGCGGGGGGAGTTGCACCCCCTCGGGAAGAGGGGTATGTTCGTCACCCGATTCGGCCGTGGGATAAAGCAGCGGGTCGAGCAGCCCGTCCAGGGTGCTGCCATTGTTCACGTTAAGGCCTAGCCGCAGTATACCGTCCCGCTTTTCATCGGAGATAGCAGTGTAGGAGAAGGTCATGATGAGGTAGCGGGTCCAGGCCGGGGTGACCCGCTTGAGCCGGTAGGTGGCATTTGTTAACTCTAGTGTGTGCTCTACGATCCGCTCGGGATGGAAAGGAGCGGCGTTCTCCACATCCAGGACGCGGCGAATAGCACGGCCGCGTGTGCCCATGACCCGTTCCAGGCGGTTCAACCACTCGGATTCCAGCATTACCCGTTGGGCAGCATCGGGCAGTCTGGCCCCGAAACCGAGCCGTGTCAGTTCCGGAATCTTCAGCGAGCGCTGCAACGCTGGTGGGATCATCACTTCCAGACCGTCGGGAGCGATGCGCTCTGTGGCCGCGCCTTCCAGCTCCAGTAGCGACTCGACAAAGCTCAGTAGCTCAGCCATCAGGTGGTCTCGAATTCCTCACCGAACAGCTCATCATCAAGGGCCTTGACGGCTTCATATTTACCCTTAGCCCTAATCATATTTTCTCCCAAGGCGGCGAAGGTTTCTGGGCGTTCGTGGTCCGTGGCGTCGATCCAGGCATCGAAGACCATGTTGGCAAAATCCTGTTTTTCCTCCATTTCGCCCAGGATAGCGCCGATCTCGCCGACCACCAGTTCGAACATGTTGATCTTTTCATCGAGGATACGCAGTATCTGCTCCTCTATCGTGCCCCGTACCGCCAGATTGAAGATGAAGACCTCGCGGGGTTGGCCGATACGGTGAATCCGCCCGATGCGCTGTTCGATGAGCATCGGATTCCATGGCAGATCAAAGTTGATCAGCGTATTGCAAAATTGTACATTGCGTCCTTCCCCGCCGGATTCGCTGCAGAGCAACACCTGCACTCGTTCACGGAAACGCTCGATCGCTGCGTCCTTTTCCGGACCGCTCATGGAGCCGTCAAAACGTGCAAACGGAATATCGCGGGCACTCAGCAATCCGTCCAACCGTGCCAAGGTCTCCCGGTGGTGGACAAAGACCATCTTCTTCTCGTCGGGGTTCTTCTTGAGGAGGTCGAGCAATGCTTGTTCTTTGGCCCCGCAAGAGATCGCGCTATAACGTCGCTGCAACGACTGCCACCTGGACTGTTGCTTGCGCCTCCGCGCAAATCGCTCTATCGCCGCTGCTGCTGTAGCCGGTGAGGAGCCGGCAGCGCTCAACAGGTGCTGTAGCGCCATTCTCTGCTTCCCCGCACCCTGGGCATGGGCAGCTCGGAGCCGTTCAGTAATCTTCTGGTAGCAGGCCGCCTCCTCACTACTTGGATCGAGCTGTAGGGTCACAGCCTGTCGTGGGGGCAGCCGCACATCGACCAGGGAGCGGGTATTGCGAATCATGACACCACGCATCAGATCCTGCATCTGCTCGCGGTTGGCTGGAATGCGCGGTTTACCCGACCTCATGTAGGCGCTACGAAACTCCTTCTCCGTCTTGAAGATGCCCGGCTTGAGCAGGGTAAGCAGGTTGTAAAGTTCCACCAGGTTGTTCTGTACCGGGGTAGCTGAGAGTAGTAGTAAGAAGCGCTTGTGTAGGCCGTCCACCAACTTCCAATTGTTTGTCCGGCGGTTCTTCAAATGGTGGGCCTCATCAACGATAACCATGTCGTAGTGTTGTTGTTTCAGCCGCGCAAAGTGATCCTTACGCCGTGCTGTAGCGATGGAGGCGATCACCCGCGGCTGCGCCCAAAAACGCTCAGGATCGGTGCGCAGAAGTCGGTTGTAGCTTGTGTCAAAGTCTATGTCGAATTTGGTTACCATCTCCTCGTGCCATTGACCGACCAACGATGCTGGGGTCAATACCAATACACGCTCCACCATCCCGCGCAGCATATACTCCTTCAATACCATGCCCGCTTCTACGGTCTTGCCCAGGCCCACCTCATCTGCGAGCAGGACCCGGCCACGGAACTGCTTTAACACCTTACGTACCGTCTCTACCTGGAACCAGTAGGTATCCACCCCGTGTAGTTGTGGCAGGCACAGCAATTCATCGAATCCCTGGAGGAGGTTCAGCCGCGCAAACTCTGTGCGTAGCTGAAACCAGCGTTCAGCGGCTACGGCTGGCTGAGTGGCCCCATCAGGCAAAAGGACATCCTCTACAGTCATGTGCAAACGTATAGGGATAGCTGCTTCGATGTGGGGGAGTTCGGGAAAGCGCTCTTCGAGCGTGGTAAAGGCGGTATCCGCAGTAATTGATGGTGATTCCTGTTCCGTTTTCACGGGGGTAGCCTTAGGAATTCTCTTCTTTTTCGGTTGGGTGATCTGCTGCATCTTGAAACGGATCTCAAGGACCGAGTTAACGATCCACTCCTCAAGAACCTCGCCATAGGGTGTACAGTTTAAAGCTACATCGAGCCGGTTTAAATTGTGCTGTTTTAGGATATTATTGGCCTGCGGCCAATGGCCCTGCTGCGCGAGCGCGAGTGCCTTGTACAGCTGATCGTCGCGGTTGGGGATATAGCGTTTGCCAAGACGTTTAAGAAGGCTTAACGCCCGCGCCGGGTTTCCCTCGAGTAG
>JAYEMK010000022.1:5245-13230 GCA_034718095.1 Candidatus Bipolaricaulota bacterium
GATCACCAACTGGAAGAAAAATGGATGGAAACGAAGGAGGGGAACCCGCCTCTTTCCGATAAAGAACGAGGGGCTGTGGCGGAGACTGGACAAACTTGTCTCCCAGCACAGCGTCGCCTTTCACTGGTTGCCAGCCCACGCCGGTCATCCGGAAAACGAGCGCTGTGATGAATTAGCCCGCCAGGCGATCCCGCCGCGAGATAAAAATCAGCCGGCTAGAGTGTATATTACCCACCATATCTTCCCTGACGAGATCGACCGATTGCGGGCAGCGGGACACAGGATTGAGCTGCGAGAGGGGCACGGTCCCATCCCCCCTGAGGTGCTATTGAAAAAGGTTAGAGATGTTGAGGCGCTGATCTGTCTCCTCCCGGATCGGATCGACCGCAAAGTGATAACCGCCGGGACTGAGCTTCGCATCATCGCCAACATCGCAGTCGGATATGAGAATATCGATGTGGCCGCGGCAAAGGAGGCGGGGATCGTAGTGACAAACACCCCCGGGGTCCTCACCGAGACGACAGCCGACCTCACCCTCGCCCTGATTATGGCCACAGCGAGGCGCATCCCC
Source organism: Candidatus Bipolaricaulota bacterium (assembly GCA_034718095.1). GTDB lineage: Bacteria > Bipolaricaulota > Bipolaricaulia > UBA7950 > UBA9294 > JAYEMK01. The sequence continues at coordinate 5,817 of JAYEMK010000022.1, forward strand.
GAGGCCGATGCCTACGTCCGCGACGGGCAATTCCAGGGTTGGGAGTTGATACAGCCACAGCTCGGGCTGGAAATCAACGGAAAGACCCTCGGTGTCGTTGGAATGGGGCGGATTGGTACCGCGGTTGCTCGGCGAGGACGACTTGGATTCGCCATGGATGTCCTCTATCACGATCATCATCGAAACGCTGCAGCGGAGACAGAGCTAGGGGCGAAGGTTGTTCCCTTTGAGAGACTCCTTGCCGAGAGTGATTTTGTCTGTATCCACACACCGCTTACCCCAGAAACTCACCACATGTTCAACCGGGAGGCATTCCGCCGCATGAAGAGATCTGCGATCCTCATAAACGCTGCCCGTGGGGCGGTGGTCGACGAGTCTGCACTGGTGTGGGCGCTTGAAACCGGACAGATCGCCGGGGCGGGGATCGACGTCTATGAGCAGGAACCAAAGATCCATCCAGGGCTTATCTCTCTGCGGGAGCGGGTTGTACTCACCCCTCACCTCGGGAGCGCGACCAGCGCAACCCGCCGTGCCATGACAAGGATCGCGATAGATAACACACTGGAGGTTCTCGCTGGAAGGGAACCGTTAAACCCCATATCTATTATCTAAAACAACCAAGCTGACAGCGGGTGATCTTAAGGCCAAGCGCCTCTACTGCCCTTGCCACGTGGAGCTTGGCGATGGATAGCTCGGCCGCGATCTCCCAAATGGACTTACAGGTGATTTTCCCGTCTTCCCCCTGGGCATCGATCGCCTGTTTCAGCTCATGGGCCACCTCATCGGCCGGCTCCAGGATCCGCCTTTTGCCGAGGTCTTCATAGCCGAACAGCCCAAGCTGGCAACGTGATATCTTGATCCCGAGTCTGCTCGCCGACTTGCCCACAGCGCTCGGGGTTACCCCCTGTCTCTCCGCTACTTGAAACGCCCTGGCACAGGGTAGTCTACCCCGCACCAATACGGCTTCGACAGCTGCCTTGGAAACCGCCATCTCGACGAGAATTCTCCCATAAATCGACGCGAAGGGCAACCAAGACGCGTTGGAAAAGCAAATTTAAATCAGGTATCGTGTCGGACGTTTACGATTTCATGACACAAATGAAAGGGGACTCATGCTTATCTGGATCGGGTTTTCCATCTCTATCTTCCTTCTTCTCTATCTGTCCCGCCGCAGCCTCCCCCTGGGGATGGCCGCAGCAGCGCTCTCCCTCGCCGCGTTTACCCTTTCCCCTGGGGAGTTTCTGAACGCCCTCTATGTCACCTTTACCGATCCCTCTGTGATCCTGTTGACCATCATCGTGGGGCTGATCCCGATGATCGGCGGGGCCCTGGAGACCTCGGGACAGATGGACCGACTGGTGGCAAACATGCGAATCGGGGTACGGCCGTTCATGGCGTTGGCCCCGGCGCTGCTTGGACTGCTCCCCATGCCTGGAGGGGCCCTTCTCTCCGCGCCGCTCCTGGAGCGTGGGGCAGCTGAGACCCCCACCCCAATCAAGATGGCAGCAAATGTGTGGTTCAGGCATGCCTTGCTCCTCATCTACCCGGTAGGTCCGACACTGATCGCCTCGGCCAAGATCGCCTCGCTCGATGTCTATACCGCTATTCCTGCACTTATCCCCCCTTTTATCCTGAGCCTGCTCCTCGGTTATTGGTTCCTGCTACGCAGGGTCGAGGGCCGCGTCAATTATTCCGGGACCGGAAGCCTCCGGGAACTTCTCCCTCCACTTCTGATAATCGGTGCCGCCCCTGGGTTTGATCTACTGACAAAAAGCATCGCCCCACTGCCATACCCAGAGATCGGAACCATAACAGGGGTGGGGTTAAGCCTCATTCTGGCAGTGGCCATAGGCAGGTTGGGACCGGCTAAGATCAAGACGATTTTCTGGAAGATGCGGCCGTGGAAATTTGCCCTGATCATCCTCGCCATGTTCACCTTTCTTAATGTATTTAAGATATCCGGTGCCCCAGAGAGCCTGGCTGCGCTGCAGCTTCCCCCCGTCATCCTCTGTGTGGTGGTAGGTTTTTTGCTCGGGTTGATCACCGGGCGCATTCAGACGCCGATCTCGATCATAGTCCCAATATTTCTCATCACCTATGGTGCCATGTCCCCTGTCGCCTTCGCCATCACCTATTTCGCCATCTACCTTGGCTATCTGATCACCCCGATCCACCCGTGTGTGTCCGTGACCGTGGAGTACTTCTCAAGCTCCATGCCAGCCTTCCTGCGACAGATGGCACTACCCACGACAGTCGCCGCCGTGGTCACCCTGATAGCGGGGATATTCATCCTTTGATCTCTCCATTTTGCCACCGGATAAGTGACCGGTGTCCGGCATTCTCGTCCGTTTTTCCCTCCTGGTCGAGATTTTCTCCCATTAATATGGCCGCATGGACAAAGTGGAGATCATCGTACGTGCCTCCGCACTGCACGACCCAGAAGAGCTTGCCAGGCTCAAGGCCCGACTTCTCTCTCAGGTCGAAACCGCAGGGGGCTTTACAGTGGAAGAGGTGTCAGCCCCTTCCGGGAAACAGCTGGTGGCCGTCCTGGTCCTGACGGGGGGAGTGGAGCGAGAGGTTCTCAAGCTAATACCCCAGCTCCCCACACCGATCCTGTTGATCGCCCACCCGGAGCACAACTCCCTCCCGGCCAGCCTGGAGATCCTCGCCCGTATCCGGCAAGATGGAGGGGAAGGGGAGATCCTGTTTGGCACACCCGCCGACATCGCAGCTGGCCTGTCCCGCGAACTTCGAGTTATTTCGGCCTGGAACAATCTCCGCTTCAGCCGCGTAGGGCTAATCGGCCCCCCAGCGGATTGGCTGGTGGCAAGCGAGGTCGAGCCAGCGTTCCTCAAAGGCCAGCTATCCATTGAACCAATCAAGATTAAGATCGAGGAGTTGATCGAGCACATTGAATCTTCCCCTGAGCCGCGACGGGGACTCAGGCAGTTCATCCGGGAGGCGACCGAGGTCGATGGACCGAGCAAAAATGAGCTGCGCATCGCAGGCACTATCTACACAGGCCTACGTTCACTGATCGAGGAGCGACGGCTCACCTGCTGCACCGTGAGCTGTTTCAATCTCATCCCCCGCCTGCAGAATACCGCCTGCTATGCCATATCCCGGCTAAATGACGAGGGAATACCCACCGGCTGTGAGGGAGACCTGCAGGCACTTTTCTCCCTCTACCTCGGGATGCTCATCTCCGGGAAACCTGGCTTTATGGGCAACATAAGCTCCGTCGACCCGACCATGAGGAGGGTCACCCTGGCCCATTGCTCCTGCCCACTGTCCCTGGCCACAGAATATACGATCCGCTCACACTTTGAATCAGGGGTCGGGGTGGGAATAGGGGCTACCATTCCCGAAGGGGAGGCCACCCTGCTTCGCCTTGGGGGAAGACGGCTCAACCAGCTTTCCGTCCGCCAAGGAGAGATAGAGAAAACCCGGCTGCGCGAGGGGTTATGCCGTACCCAGGTCACCCTCTCCCTCTCCGAGCCCCTGGCCCGGCTTTTAACCGCACCGCTTGGCAATCACCACATCCTCATTCCAGGGGTACACCAAAGGATGATAGAGCGGTTCTTCGATCGATTTCTAAGCCCATAGTTGCACAAACAGTTCCTGATAATACCATCTTCAACGGAGGTGATGTACAGGTATGCCAGAACGAAAGATGCAGATCGCGGCCGATCAGGAGTCACGGAAAGGACAGTATGCAAACCTCGCCCTTATTTCTCACCGCAAGGAGGAGTTCGTCGTAGACTTCCTCTTCGTCGACCCACAGACACAAACAGCAAAATCCGACCAGGCCCTCCTCGTCTCACGAATCATCTTAAATCCCGGGCACATGAAGCGGCTCCACCAGGCAATGGCTGACAACCTTAATAAATATGAGAAGAACTTCGGCAGGATCCCCCTACCGCCGAAACTAACCTGAATCCAACACCAGCGAGATGAAGGAAGAGCAGTTCGTCGAGCTCAAGGCTAACATCCTGCGGACAGTCCTTGCCCGCAGGATAACCCTAGGCATCTTCGCCACCGTGGCACTTGTGGTGAAAATGACAAGCAGGATCAGCTACCTAAATCCACTGTTTTACTCCCCACTTGCGTGGTTCTTTATTACCTTTCCCTTCAAGTACCTAATCGAGCGGCAGCAAACCGAGCGCACGCTACACTGGGTACATACCGGTTTCTTCACTGCAGAAATCGTGTTGATCACCCTGTTCGTTCATCTGATGGGGGGAAGCGAATGGATAGGAATCATCTTTTATCTGTTTACCGTCATCTACGCCAATTTTTTCCTGCCCCCAGTACAGGGATACCTGGTCACCGCGCTCGTCATCACGCTCTATTCACTGCTCGTCTTCCTCGAATACGCGGGGGTGATCGGACACCGCTCCCTGTTCACCATCATTGGGGCCCCATATCGCAGCCTGTCATACAATCTCGCCACCGTACTCGCCGGGGCAGTGGGGATCTACGCGACGCTCGCCTTTACCGTGAGGTCATTTACCGAAATCTACCGCAACAAAGCCCGTGCCCTTGGCAGCAAAGAGGCGCAGCTGGCCAGATTGTCAAAGCGGTTGTTATCCGTCCAGGATGAAGAGCGGCGTCGAATCGCACAGGAACTGCACGATCGGCTTGGCCAGTCACTCACCGCGATAAAGCTACACCTGGCAACACTGAAAGGCGGGCTTAACCATGAAAAAGAAGAGGAAATAATGGGAATAATCGACAACACGATCGAACAGACGCGCACCCTGGCCTATTCCCTACGCCCACCGCTGCTGGACAATCTGGGGTTGAATCCATCCCTGTACCGCCTTGCAGAGATGGTAAAATCAGAAAGTGGACTCGAGGTTAACCTGTCCCTGGAGGAAGGAAAGCGCCTCCCGACAGCGATAGAGGGCCTGCTGTTCTATGTCACCCAAGAGGCGCTAAAGAATACTGCAACCCATGCCCGGGCCAGACAGGTCAACATCAACCTGCTCCGCCCCCCAGGGTCAGTAATTCTCTCTATCGAGGACGATGGAATAGGGTTTCGTCCAAAAGAACGTCAAGGACTGGGCATTGCAGGGATCAAGCAACGGGTGGAGATGAGCGGGGGAAAAATCCAGATCCGCTCATCGCCGGGAAACGGAACAATGATAAAGGTCCAGATTCCACATGGACACAATTCGAGTCGTAATCGTTGACGATCACGCCCTTGTTCGTCAGGGGCTTATCCGCCTTCTGTCGGCCTATCCTGACATCGAGCTGGTGGGGACAGCGGGGGATGGAAAAGGGGCAATAACCATGGTGGAGGAGAAAAGCCCTGACGTGCTTCTCCTGGACATCTCTATGCCCAATCTCGACGGTCTGAGCGCGATCCCCAGGCTGATCGAGGCATCCAGCGGCACCCGCATTCTCCTCCTCTCCATACACGATGAGCCAGAACACGCTCAGGCGGCAATTGCCAGAGGGGCGGGCGGGCTCATCTCCAAGTCGGCCTCCGCCGACGACCTATACCAGGCCATCCTCGCCGTCTCTCAGGGAAAATGTCTCCCCCCGACACAACCACTCACCCCACGTGAACGGCAGGTACTGGCACTTATCAATGCAGGGAAAACAAACGAGCAAATCGCTGAAAGCCTGTCCATATCAGTAAAAACTGTCTTAAGGCATCGCCAGCGGCTGATGGAGAGATTGGATGTGCACACCCAGGCCGGGCTCATCGGCTATGCGAAAAGGATCGGTCGGCGCAGAAAATGATACATTTACCCCATTCAAACGGGCCTCTGTTCTTCATAACATAGTATTATTATGGGGTTGATACGGGTAATATTGGGAGACGATCACACCATTGTGCGGCAGGGGATAAGGGCACTGCTCGACTCTGCGGGGATCAAAGTTGAGGGGGAGGCAGCAGACGGCCGTGCGCTGGTCAAACAGGTGCAAGACCTCGCCCCGGACCTCGCGATCGTCGATATTGCCCTTCCGCTGCTCAATGGGATTGAGGCCACCCGTAAGATCAACAGGCTATCAAAGGCGACCAAGGTCATCTGTCTCTCGATGCACAACGACAAGGGCTATATAACACAGGCACGCCGGGCCGGGGCATGGGGATACGTGCTGAAAGACGCAGCAGCGGCACAGCTGCTCGAGGCGATTGACACGGTGATGAGGGGAAACCCTTACTTTCCCGCTGGGATGGAAGCGGCGCCGGAAACAGAACTGGAGCGGATCACACCTAGAGAGAGGGAGGTCCTGCAGTTGATTGCTGAGGGAAAGAAGAACAGCGAAATAGCACAGCTTTTGATACGAAGCCTGCACACAGTGAGAAATCACCGCGCCAATATCATGAGAAAACTTGGGGTGCACAGCTCGATGGAGCTCGTGCATGCGGCGGAACGCATGGGGCTTGTGCGCTTGGAGGCGCCAGGGATAACCGATGAGTCTACCTAGACTGCTCAACCGCTATCGCCCTTTGATAATAGAAGGGCTGGCCGAGGCACTGCAGGGAGCTTCCCTCCTACATGAGATGCTCCGTTATCACATGGGGCTGGATAATAAAAGCGACATGGGAAAACTCCTGCGGCCAAGCCTGCTCCTGTTCGTTACCGAAGAACTGGGTGGTGACCCGGAGCACGCCCTCCCCGCCGCGGTGGGCCTGGAGTTTGTCCACAACTTCTCATTGATCCATGACGACATCCAGGACCGCGACCATGAACGTCGCGGCCGCGCCACGGTATGGAGCGTTTACGGAATAGAACAAGCGATCAATGCCGGTGACCTGCTGCACTCCATCGCCATGACTCAGGTATTGAGGGCAAACCATGGCGATTCCACCCTCGCCCTTCTCTGCGCACAGGAACTGGTGGAGGCGATCGCAGAGATGATAGAAGGACAGGGGCTTGACCTATCTTTCGAGCGGGAGGAAATTGATATCGACTCCTACATGGAGATGATAGATAAAAAGACAGGGGCACTAATTCGCTGCGCACTGCAGCTGGGTGCCCTTTCTGCCGGCGCCTCGACTGAGATCAGCCACCGGCTTAAAGAGCTGGGAAAATACCTGGGGCGCGCGTTCCAGATCCGTGATGACATCCTGGGGATCTGGGGTGAGCCCGCCCACACGGGAAAGCCAGTGGGTAACGACCTGTTACGCAAGAAAAACTCCTATCCCCTTGCATGGGCAAAGGGACAGGATCCTGGCCTCCAGGAGCTATTCCGGCACGATCCGGTCCCCACAGAGGAAATACTGTCCCGGCTCGAGACGACAGGGGCCCGAACCGCGGCTGCCGAGCGGGTCGCCTCGTTCTCTAAACGAACACAAAAACTCAAGGAAGGCCTCCCTTTCTCCCCGGATGGCCATAATGATATGGAGGAATTGTTGTCTTTTCTTACGGAGAGGAGAATCTAAGATGGGTAGACC
>JAYEMK010000023.1:0-2525 GCA_034718095.1 Candidatus Bipolaricaulota bacterium
GAGGAGCGGAACAATTGCTTTCTCCCGGACCTGATAGGTTCGGTCACTTATCGAGGAGCGGTATACCTGGCCGGTACGTACCGTTCTGTTGGGAGGGGGTGGCCTACGGGCTACCTCCTACCAGATTAGATGTTACGGAGAGATTACCCTTTTCAGGTCCCAAGGTCAAGGCCTTTGGATTATGTTCTCTGAAGTTCCAGTATAAGATTTAGCAAGCAATCTTACCCTCTCGGTTCACTGGAATTTTCCTCCCCCCTAACCTCAAAAGACCACAGGAGCTAACCTGTGATCCTCTTCTCTGCTTCATTCCCGCCTTTTAAGACTAGAGCGAAGCAGAGGTACTCGTCGTCGTAGTGTAATCTTGGGGAAGGACAGCCGAGGAATTTAACCTATTTTTGTTCCAGCAACCTTTCACCATAGTAAACTTAGCATACAAATATCAAGTGGGCTTTTCAAGTGCAGTTTTTCCACATCCGGTTCCCCTGTTATTCCCATAACAAAAACTATCGCAGTTAAGTCGCAGAATCATAGCCGCGGCTACGGGGTCGGTGTCCGAGGCTGATGGCTGACCGCTGCTGGCGATTTGGATAGAGAGGAACCACAAGACACACGAAGGATTCGTAATCTGCCTGTGTTGTTGTCCATCCCCTGGCCTGATAACATGTGTTATTTCTATCTGGAGGTGTCGACATGATCAATGTCTCTTTGCCGGATGGGTCGAGGATGGAGATCGCGGCTGGTTCCTCTATCTATGAGGTCGCCAGGGCGATTGGCCCCCGCCTCGCCAAAGATTCGGTGTGTGCTGTTGTCGATGGTAGACTCCGCGATATGCGGGAGCGGTTGGAGGAGGATGCCTCGGTGAGGTTGTGCACCCGCGGATCTGAACGGGCACTGGAGGTCCTACGTCATACCACGACGCACATCATGGCCCAGGCTGTGAAGAGACTGTTTCCCGATGTGTTGCTGGGGATTGGCCCGGCAATAGAGGATGGTTTTTACTATGACTTCGACACCTCGAGGCCGTTCACCACGGAGGAGCTATCCTCCATCGAAGGAGAGATGAGAAAGATTATCTCCGAGGGGTTTCCGATCGAGAGGATGGAGGTAAAGAGAGAAAAGGCGCGGGAGATCCTCTCCGAACGGGGTGAGCTGCTGAAGCTTGAGCTGCTCGACGATCTTGTCGAGGAGACCGTTACCCTGTATCGGCAGGGCGAGTTCATCGATCTCTGTCGTGGGCCTCACCTGGCGAGTACTGACCAGGTTAACGGCGACGCCCTCAAGCTGCGGTCGGTCGCCGGGGCCTATTGGCGTGGCGATGAAGACCGACCGATGCTGCAGCGGATCTACGGTACGGTCTGGGAAAGCCAGGAAGACCTTGCCGCTTACCTGGAAAAGATGGCCCAGGTCGAGGCGCGGGATCACCGCAAATTGATCAAGGACCTCGATCTGGTCAGCTTTCATGAGGAGGCAGGGGCCGGTCTTGCCTATTGGCACCCCAAGGGCGGAAGGATGCGCGTCCTGATCGAGGATTACTGGCGAGAGCTTCATTATGCCGGTGGCTACGAGATCGTGTTTACACCGCATATAGGCCGTGCACAACTGTGGGAGACATCGGGGCACCTCGATTTCTATCGGGAAGGGATGTACGCGCCGATGGATATCGATGGGCAGGATTACTACATCAAGCCAATGAACTGTCCGTTCCACATCATGATCTACAAATCGCGGACCCGTTCCTACCGTGAACTGCCGCTGCGTTGGGCTGAGTTGGGAACCGTATATCGTTACGAGCGCAGTGGGACTTTGCATGGGTTGATGCGGGTGCGCGGTTTCACCCAGGACGATGCCCACATCTTCTGTACACCGGGGCAGGTCAAAGAGGAGATCTTGAACGTCCTGGATTTCAGTCTTAACCTGTTGCGTGGATTCGGGTTTAGCGAATTTCAGGTTGAGCTCTCCGTCCGCGATCCGGCCCGGCCGGAGAAATACGCCGGGGGTGGCTCGATGTGGGAACAGGCGGAGACCTCTCTGGTCAGGGCGATCGAGGCGCGTGGGCTTTCCTATGAACGGAGGGAAGGCGAAGCGGTGTTCTACGGCCCGAAGATCGATGTCAAGATCAAGGATGTCCTAAATCGTACCTGGCAACTGACAACGATCCAGTTTGATTTTAATCTCCCCAGGCGTTTCGACATGAGCTACATCGGCAAAGATGGCGCGGAGCACCAGCCGTATATGATTCACCGCGCGCTGTTGGGCAGCCTGGAGCGATTCTACGGCATCCTTGTTGAGCACTACGCGGGGGCATTTCCGGTCTGGCTATCACCCGTGCAGGTGATGGTGATTCCTATCTCCGATCGCCACGCCTCCTATGCGATGAAGGTCATTGATAGGCTTAAACAGGCCGGTATAAGGGCAGAGGTTGATCTTAGTTCTGGGAGGATGAATGCCAAGATCCGCAACGCACAGCTGGAGAAGGTCCCCTATATGCTGATCGTGGGTGAGCGGGAGGAGGCTGCCGGGACCGT
>JAYEMK010000024.1:0-12968 GCA_034718095.1 Candidatus Bipolaricaulota bacterium
AAAATACTACTGTAATTCCCAATAGAACTGCGATAAATGAAGTTAGCCCGATGGAATAAAGTTATCTCATCGTTCTGGCCCCTGCTGGCATCAAAATTTCGACCACTTAATTTAGGGGACATTTAGATCTCCAAAACCCCGAATCCAAGGGAAGTTAACTGTCATGTGAAATCACTAATCTGTCGAAACCCCCATGGGGACTGGGCTAATCCTTATGTCAAAACTTCAGATGGGGCTTTTTTGTACTTGAATGTTTCATCTGTTTTATGCTATAATGAATAGGAGGCTTAATTGGCCTTTCGTGGTATATTCTAATCAAAAGGAGGTGGGAAGATCTAAATTTCGGTGTAGGTTACAGCGCAAAAATTTTTCAAAAACATTTGTATCAAGGAGGTGTGGGTGTTATGAAGAAGGCAACCATAGGTTTAGTGGGGTTGTTGGTAATAGGGCTTTGTGCAACTTTGGCAATAGGACAAGTGCCCAAAGAGGTGCTCGTCGTAGGAGCCCGAACCGATATAATTGTCGATCTCGATCCGGCGCGGGCTTATGAGGTCTTTACCGATCTTGTACTTGAACAGTACTACGACACTCTAGTGGACTTCGAGGGAGGGCCGACCGCGTTCGAGAAGATCGAGCCAGGCCTGGCCGAGAGTTGGGAGGTCTCTGATGATGGGCTCACCTGGATCTTCCACCTTCGAAAAGGGGCCAAGTTTCATGGCGGGGATGAAGTGACGGCCGATGCCGTCGTCTTCTCCTTCCATCGATCATTGGAGCTTGACTTTGCCCCGATTTGGATTCTCTCCCAGTATGTGCCAGAGAAGGATATGGTCCGCAAGGTCGATGACTATACGGTTACTATCACCACGACGGAGCCAGTGGCTGAATTTATTATAGCTTCCATTGTAGGGTTCCAGGGGATCTGCTCCATCGTCGATCCTTCGGTGGTGGAGGCGCACAAAACAGCGGACGATCCTTGGGCCAACGCGTGGCTCAAGGAACACGACGCTGGCTCAGGACCGTTTATCCTTAGGGAGTGGAGCCCGAACGAGCGGGTTGCGTTGGATCGATTCGATGACTACTGGGAAGGGCCGGCCAAGGTGAAGAGACTCATCTTCAAGGACATCCCCGAACCAGCGACTCAGAAGCTTGCTTTAGAGAAAGGAGATATCGATATCGCATGGGATCTCCTTCCAGAACAGGTGGATGCGTTGCGGGGGACCCCGGGCTTTGAACTTGTGGAGGTTCCCTCTTGGGGGATCGAGTACCTCTCGGTCAATGCGGGGAAGCCACCGTTCGATAAGGAAGAGGTTCGGGATGCGATCCGCTGGGCCATCGACTACGATGCCATCATCTACGGGATTCAGAAAGGGGCTGCTGTCCCGGGCCAGACCTTCATCCCAACCGGGATGTTCGGACATTTGGATGAGGTCCCGTATCACAAGGACGTAGAAAGGGCGAAGAATCTCTTGGTTGCAGCAGGATATCCAGATGGGTTTGAAGTAGAGCTTCTCAGTTCAACTCACCCAAGGCGGGTAGCGATCGCAACTCAGGTCCAGGCAGATCTGGCCGAGATCGGGGTCACGGCTCATATCAGCCAGATGGTAAGCGCTCAGTTCTATGAGCTTTATAGGGGACAGGCGCATGAGATGCTCGTAGCCGGTTGGGGCGTTGATTATGCTGATCCTGACGCCGTGGCAAAGCCCTTCGCTCACTGCTGCACCACCGGACCCGAGGCTTCGGTCCGCCAGCTGGCCTGGAGGAACATGTACGCCGACTGTGATACTACCCTGATGGTTGAAGGAGCTGCCAAGGAACTGGACAGTGAGAAGCGGAAGGAGATGTATTGCGGGATCCAGCGGAGGATCCTCGATAAAGGTCCCTTCGCGATTTTCTACTACCCCTTATTCCGGGTCGTCACTACCGATAACGTGAAGGGCGTTGAACTGGCGCCAATGCGAAGCTACACCGAGTTCTACGGCATCTATAAGGAGCAGTAAAACTCGATGAGGTGATAGGATTATAATGTTACTCCCGGCCTAGCAGAATCGGGCCGGGGGCTTTGTTATAAAAAGAAGGAGCCTATTAGCGTTATGCTGGCTTATATTGTTCGTCGGGTGGCCTGGATGTTCGTTGTTTTGTGGGGCGTGATGACTATTACCTTCTTCATCGCCCGGGTCATCCCGGCCGATCCAGTGGGCGCGATCCTTGGCCCCAATGCACCGCCGGAGGCTATCGAACAGGAGAGGGCAAGGTGGGGTTTAGATAAACCGATCCATGTCCAATATATCACCTATCTTTGGGGTGTACTTCATGGAGACATGGGTGTCTCCATAAGAACAAGGCGGCCAGTGCTAGAGGATATACTTCGATTCCTTCCTAATACAGTGGAGCTTGCTGTTGTTGCCCTAGTAATCGGGGTCACTATGGGAATAGCGTTGGGGATTGTATCGGCAGTAAAAAACGGACATATCATAGACCACAGTGGGAGAATCTTTGCTATCATCGGCCTCTCTATGCCAGCCTTTTGGCTTGGTCTTCTACTCTTATTACTCCTCTATTATAAGCTTGGGATTCTGCCTGGAGTCGGGCAGATCCCATACTATGTACTCCGCCCGCCAAGGGCAACCGGCTTTTTGATTCTGGATTGCCTGATCGCCGGGGACTTTTCTGCCCTCTGGAGCTACCTCCTTCACCTTATAATGCCGGCGATGACTCTGGGATGGATCTCTACCGCTGCGATCACTAGGATAACCCGTTCCAGCATGCTCGAGGTTTTTCAAGAGGAGTACATCAACACCGCGCGAATGAAAGGATTGAGGGAGAGCATAGTGATCATGAAGCACGCCTTCAAGAATGCCGTGATTCCAACCATTACGATCATCGGGATCAGGATTGCCAGCCTTCTTGAAGGAGCGGTCCTAACGGAGACGGTTTTCGCATGGCCTGGGCTAGGCAGGTATGCAACCTGGTCCTTCCTCGCCCTTGACTTCAATGCGGTGGTAGGCGTTACCGTATTCATAGCGTTCCTCTACTCCTTTTCTAATCTTATTGTGGACCTGCTTTATGCCTACTTAAACCCACTGATCAGATACGAGTAGGAGGCCGAGATGGGAGGACTGGGTGTTCGAAGCATATGGAGACAGATAATAAGAAACAGGCTTTCCACCATCGGACTCACCTTGATTGCACTCCTTGTGCTCACCGCGATTCTCGCTCCCCATATCGCCCCGTATGATCCATTTAAAACGGACCCAATTCATAAACTGGAACCTCCTGGCCAAAAAAACCTTTTGGGCTCAGATGCCCTGGGGCGGGATATCCTAAGCAGGATTCTCTACGGTGCTCGAATATCCCTGTGGATAGCAATCTTAATCATGCTCATCTCGGGTACCATAGGGACTACTATTGGGATCGTCTCTGGCTATTTTGGCGGTCTGTTGGAAAGTATTCTGATGCGAATAACGGATATATTTATGGCCTTTCCCCGATTGATACTAGCGATGGCAATAGCTGCCGCTATTGGGCCAAGCCTTACGAACGTGGTTATCGCCATCTCATTTTCAGCCTGGACCACCTTCGCCCGGCTTGCGCGGAGTCGGGCCCTTGAGGTTAGGCAGGAGGATTATGTGGAAGCGGCCCGAGCCACTGGGGCAAATGACCTTCGTATCCTATTTGTGCACATTCTACCCATGGTGATCAGCCCTATTATTATCCAGGGGACGATCGTAATGGGTGGAATAATCCTCACGGCAGCCGGGCTGGGGTTCATTGGGTTTGGGGCTCAGCCCCCCAGCCCGGAGTGGGGGCTTATGGTGAGCGATGGCAGAAACTTCATGCCCGAGGGGTGGTGGGCCTCTACCTTCCCTGGTCTTGCCATCATGTTAACTGTCTTGGGATTCAACCTGTTGGGCGATGGGATCAGGGATATTTTAGATCCACGGATGCGATAGAGATGAGGGCTCCGTTTGTCTACAAGGATGATGTTCTCTTCTGCGAAGACGTCTCCCTGAGGGAGATCGCACTAAAGTTCGGTACGCCCTGTTATGTATATAGCTATTCGCAGATCGTGCGAAATTACCATGCTTTTAATGATGCATTCTCTTCGATCCCGCACATCATTGCTTATGCCGTCAAGGCAAACAGCAACGGTGCCATACTCCGTGCGTTAGCGAAGGAGGGTAGTGGGGCCGATGTGGTCTCGGGCGGTGAGCTTCATCGCGCACTGGCGGCGGGGATCCCGGCGAGCCGGATCGTCTTCGCCGGTGTAGGCAAACGCACTGAGGAGCTCATGGAGGGGATAGGGCAGGGTATCCTCTTTTTCAATGTGGAATCGATGGAAGAGCTCGAGGCGCTCAATGGGGCCGCGGCGGATTGCGGGACACAGGTAGCGGTGGCGATCAGGGTCAATCCCAATGTCGAGGCTAATACCCATCCACACATATCTACGGGGCGGGCAGTGGACAAGTTTGGAATGCCCCTCGCAGGGGCCATGCCGGCATATAGCTACGCCAAGGCTAGTTCATACCTCAATCCCGTGGGGATTCACATGCACATTGGCTCACAGATCCCCCGGATCGCCCCGTTCAAGGCGGCATTGACCGTCCTCCTGTCCATTGTTCGACGCCTTGCAAGAGAGGGGATCGATCTGCAATATGTGGATATCGGCGGCGGGCTAGGAATCTCGTATGAGAAAGAGCCGGTTCCTACCCCGTCCGATCTGGCGGGGACATTGTTGCCGCTTCTAGAAGATTGGCAAGGAAGCATCATCGTCGAGCCCGGCCGGGCAATCGTAGGTGACGCAGGACTTCTACTCACCGAGGTCCTCTATCGCAAGCCTGGGTTGCACCATTCCTTTTTCATCGTCGACGCTGGGATGAACGATCTGATCCGCCCGGCGCTTTACAACGCCTGGCATCGCGTCGTTCCCGTTCTCGAACCGGGGCGAGAGACGGTCACGGCGGATATAGTCGGTCCGATCTGTGAGAGTGCTGACGTTCTCGCCCGCAAGCGTCGGCTGCCCGACCTGAAACAAGGGGAATACCTTGCGGTAGGGGATGTCGGTGCCTACGGATTCTCGATGGCCTCTAACTATAACTCCCGGCCTCGTCCTGCCGAGGTCATGGTGCGGGAGGAGAAGTATTTTCTGGTCCGGAACCGCGAAGATTTAACGGATCTTACAGAACAGGAGAGGATCCCATCTTTTCTGAGATGAGGTATATAAACAAGACCATCGTGGATCTGAGGGGAGAGGCATGCGCCAACTCCGAACGGGTATCGCAGGCCCTGTTCGGAACAGAGGTCAAAGTGCGCTGCGACCAGGGAGAATGGAGTGAGGTCGAGACGCCGGACGCCTATCGGGGCTTTGTTGAGGATAGACACCTTTCACAGACGCATTTATCTAAAGGTGAGCAGTGGAAGGTAAAGGACGCGATAGTCCTGGTCCGCCGGTTGAGCGATGACGCGATCCTGGGCCGGCTCGCATTCGATACTCGATTTTTTGCCGAGCTCACGGGGGAGAGGCTGGTGTTAATGTCTCCCTCCGGTGAGGCAGGGTACATACCACGTGGCACAGCCGATATCGCCTCGGCTACTGCAAACCTGGCGGGGCTCGTACAACTGGCAAGGGCATTTGTCGGGATCCCTTACCTGTAGGGTGGTGTTTCACCGTTTGGGTTTGATTGTTCAGGTTTTGTTCAAAGACTGTTTCACTATTGTTCCAATCGATGGTTGCCAAGTGATACGGTGGATCAACGCCGGGGCGGTACCCCGGTTGAGCTTGCGGCACTGAAGCGAGGGGATCTCTGTTTCTTTCCTGGTCATGTGGCACTGTACGTGGGGGATGGGGAGATAATCCACCCCAATCGGCAGCATAACGGGGTCTCCCTCGATGGACTGTTGGAACCGAAGGATGCATACTGTAGAGGGCTTCTACGTGATTTTCAAGGGGCAAGGCGCATAGGCTTCGCGTCATCCGGGTGAACGGAGAATGATCAATCGCAGTAGGAATGGGCAATTGGCAACTGTTGATCGCTGTGTGAGAGTTTGATCGCCGGGGGGAACTGTCGCCGCTTGTACTCGCTACGGTAATACCGCGAGAGTACGTCGTCCACCGTCTTCTTTGGGAAGCCCTTTTCGATAAGCCCGTTTCGGGAGGAGTTCTCTTCGATTATCTCGTGCAGGATCTCGTCAAGCAGGGGATAGGGGGGTAGATCATCCTCGTCGCGCTGATCAGGTCGCAGTTCAGCGCTGGGTGGTCTCTCTCTGATATTTTGCGGAATCGTCTCCCCCATCGTCCCAGCAAGCCTTGATACCTCAGTTTTGTACAGGTCAGCTATTGGGGCGAGTGCCCCTACGGTGTCCCCGTACAGGGTGTTGTAACCCACCGCGATCTCGGATTTATTTCCTGGGGCCAGGACGAGTGCATTTCGCTCATTGGCCAGGGTCATGAGAAATGTTCCCCGTGTCCTCGCTTGCAGGTTCTCGGTAGTGAGCCCGGATAAGGGGTGGGGAAGTGAATGCTGATAGGCTGCCACCACCTCGTCGATCGACAGCTCGAGCAGTTCGATCGACAGGCGGCTGGCAAGTTCCCTTGCGGCTTGGCTGCTCTCCTCTGAGGTGATCTCGCTTGGCATGAATAAAGCGGTGACAGCGCTTGAACCGAGGGCGTCTACGGCCAGGGCAGCCACCACCGCTGAGTCGATCCCACCGGAGAGGCCGACAATCACTTTGGAGAAACCACTCTTTTGCACATAGTCGTGGATCCCGAGTGTGATCGCCCCCCGGAGCAGCTCGATGGGTGCCTCAGATGGGAAAAGAGGGGTTGGTTTCTCAAGGTCCACAAGAAAAAGCCCTTCCTTGAAGCAAGGGGTCTGAAATATCAGTTTGCCGTCAGGCCCGATGACAAAACTTCCACCCGCATAAACCAGCCCATCCTGGCCCCCGACGAGATTGGCATAGATGAGGGTAATCCCGTTATCTTTGGCCTTTTTCTTCCCCAACCACCGCATGTTATCGGGACTACCCCTGTAAAACGGTGCGGCGGTGATGTTTATCACCAAACCCGCCCCCAGGCTGGCCTGCGTGTCGATGGGACTGTCCTCTAGCAAGCCTTCATCCCCCAGGTTGATCCCGATTTTTTGCCCTCGAAACTCGAATACCTCTACCCCTGGCCCCGGGGTAAAGTATTCCCACTCTCGACTGCTGCCCCGCTGAGATTTAAGTTTTCTCGCCTCTCCAATGGTCCTCCCCCCATCGATAAGGAAGGCGGAGTTATACAGCCTGTGCCCGTCTTCCCCGTCTAACCCTGTTCCAATTCCACCGATGATCACCCCGATTCCTTTTGTCGCAGCGGCGATTTTTTGAACGGCTTTCTGCACCCTGGGAACAAAGCCGGTGCGTTGCAGCAGGGAAAGCGGGCATGGTCCACACAGGGAGAGCTCGGGGAAGATGATCAGCTCGGCCCCATCGGTGAGGGCCCTTGCGCTGTATAGTTCAATCGCGCGGCGGTTGTGTTCGATGTCTCCCATTATGGGATTGATCTGAGCGATAGCGATGCGCATCATTCACCTTACCTGTTCTAGCCATGAGTATAGCCCTTGTACCTCTTCCGTGTCGAGTCGGGAGATGGCGCCAAAGGGAAGATCGCCCAAATCGATGGGCCCGATCTTGACCCGCCTGAGCCGGGACACCTCGAGGTTGAAGTGGGAGAACAGGCGCTTGATCTCGTTCTTTTTCCCTTCGGTCAATGTGAGGGTTACCCGGGGTGATCCCCTACTTACCTCACCGCCCAAGATCTTTAATGTCTCCCCTGAGTCCTCGATCCCCCGTTGCATCTCGGAGAACATATCTTTCAACCTATCTCTTTTTGGAAGGCACACGGGCCACACATGATAGACCTTGGCAACCTGGTAGCGGGGATGGGTGAGCCGGTGTACGAGGTGGCCATCGTTTGTCAACAGGATGAGCCCCTCTGCATCCTGATCGAGCCGTCCTGCCCAACTGTAGCCTATAAATCCCTCTGCTCGCAGACGACGACCGACCGTTCGGCCGTAGTGAGGATCATCATGTGTGCACAGGACACCGGTCGGTTTGTTGTACCTGTAGATGCGGTGGTCTGGGGTGAGGACGGACAATGGATGACCGCGAAGCCGAAATTCGCTGACCATCTCCGGATATATATGGGCGAATGGATTACATAGTATGGCCCCGTTTACCTCGACCTCGCCCGCAGCGATCAACTCCTGCGCCTTGCGTCGCGAGACCCCGGCCTGTTGTTGCAACAGCCTGAATAACTTTACCTCCTGTTTTTTGTTCACCCTGAAAGAGATACCCGCCCGCGCTGAAAAGTTCAACCCGGACGGGGATCTCGAGTGTTCAGTGGTTTTCCCCGATGCGGATCCTGAAGCTAAATCGCCACCTCCCATTCGTACCCATGCCTAAACAGAGGCCGCTTGAAGAGAATTCAGTCCCCCAGCTCGTTTCCGGTCTGCACCACATTGGAGGGCAGAACGGATGACTGCTGGCCGAGGGATAACCAACGTAGCTGGTGCGGATGGTAAACGAGGTCCACGCCGATGCCCTGCACTGGTACGGGGCCACCCTCATGATGTCTTGGTTTATGACACGCATTGCTGTAGTCGGCCCGGTGGCGATGGTGGGGAATGGGTCTCTAAAAGCGTTTGGGGCCAGGGGTAAAGGGATTGGGCTTGCCAGTATCTGTAGCCGTTCAATCCCCATCGGGGGCGAGACGAGGAGGTTATATGCGGCATTGTCCGGAAGCCTGTGTGTGCCTGCGCAGGCAAAATTATTCCGCGAGTATGCATTGGGGAAGATCAGTCTAACCAGTCCGTCTGGCCGCACGTCGTACAGATAGATGTAGGCAGCTCGATTGAGGGAATAATAGATCTGTACAGTCTCACCTGCCATATAGCTTGATCTTTCCGTCCACAGGTTGACCACAAGGCCACCTGGCGCTGGGTTGGGTACTATGCTGAGTGGGGCGGGTGTGCCTTGTGCTACCGCCATGGTTCCAACACTGACCAGCATGAGCGATAGGACTAACAGTGAAAATTTTGCTTTTTTCATCTTAAGATCACCTCGGGCAATATACACATGGTTTGTTACATGGTTTCAATTTTGCCGGGGATTTTTTATACTCTCAGGTAGATTGTTGGTAGGAGGGGATCATGAGCGCGATATTTAAGGTGGCGACCTTCAATGCCAATTCGATCCGAGCCCGGATGTCCATAGTGGTTGATTGGCTGTCTCGCCAAAAACCGGATGTGCTGTGTATTCAGGAGACCAAGGTAAAGGACCAGGATTTTCCTGTCGATGAGTTCGCCAGGGCAGGTTACCACGTGACCTTCCGTGGCCAGAAGGGATATGCCGGTGTTGCCGTTGCCACGCTGGAGAGACCATACAATGTGGCGTTCGGGATTGATGACGGGGAAACAGCGGATGAGCCACGCCTCATTCGACTTAAGTTAGGCGAAATTGACATCGTCAATACCTATGTCCCACAGGGCAGATCGGTGGATTCGGAGCTGTTCACCTATAAATTGGAGTGGTTCAGCAGGTTGAGGGAATATTTCTCGCGGCACTTTGACCCGACGGGGACCCTTCTTTGGTGTGGTGATTTCAACGTCGCGCCGGAACCGATCGATGTACACAACCCAACGCGCCTTAAAAACCATGTGGATTTTCACCCCGATGTGCACGCTGCCCTGGAACGTGTACGCGAGTGGGGATTCCTGGACGTATTTCGTCGCCATCATCCAGGAGAGCAGGGCCATTATACGTTTTGGGACTACCGTGTTCGGGCTGCGCTTAAGCGCAATATAGGTTGGCGGGTCGATCATATCTGGGCCACGGTACAGCTCGCTGAGCGTTCCACAGCAGCATGGATCGACCGCTCCGCCCGCGAGGCAACCAGGCCATCTGATCATACCTTTCTCGTCGCTGAGTTTTCACCGTAGGCGCATGGTAAAAGGCCTGTGTCAGAGCTGTTGCAACCCCTTTACCGCTCGGGGGTGTACTAAGTTCCAGATGAGCTACTACACTTCCCAGGAAAATACAATACAGCTTTCTCAATACCCGATCTCAGCTATCTTTGGCGGCTTGAGTGAGCGAAGCGAACGGGCGAGGGAAAACCTTTAACCTCTCGCAGAGACCTGTCTGCCTTACGGCACAGGCAGGCGCAAAGCCGCTAAGAACAGCTGAAACTAAAAGAGTAATGGGATTGAGAATTAGTCTTTCTTTGCGAGCTCTACGTCTTAAGCGAGTGAAGCGAGCGGGCGAGAGATAAGAATTTACTCTCTCGTCAAGACCTGTATGCCTTACGGCACAGGCAGGCGCAAAGTTTGCAGAGATTAAACATTGGGGTTTCTATAGCATCCTCTGCGGTCTTGGTGCGCTCGGCGGTAAATGCTTCTTTTTATAGGGGAAAAGAAATTTTTGCAACGGGTACTTAAGTCCCGAAGATCCGGTCCCCTGCGTCCCCCAATCCCGGCAAGATATACCCGTGCTCATTTAGCTCCCTGTCAACGGCAGCGGTATACACGGGTACCTCCGGGTGGGCATGGGAGAACTCGGCTATCCCTTCGGGAGAGGCGACAAGGCAGAGGAATTGAATCTTTTCTGCCCCATTCTTTTTGACGAGATCCACCGCGGCCACCGCGCTCCTCCCGGTGGCGAGCATCGGGTCGACGAGGATCACCTGTGCCTTATCCAGATCTGGTGGTAGTTTGGTATAGTATTTGACCGGTTGCAGTCGTTCCGGATCACGGTAGAGGCCAATGTGTCCCACCTTGGCGGTGGGGATAAGTCCAAGCACCCCACGCAGCATTCCCGTCCCCGCCCTCAAGATAGGGGCAAGCACCACCGGGATATCTAGTTGTTTCCCCCTTGTGTGTTCAAGTGGGGTCTGTACCTCCATCTCGCACAGCGGGTACCCGCGGGTTATCTCGTACACCATGAACGCGGTCAGCTCTTCTAAAAGGAGGCGGAACAGGAGATTGTTAGTTTTGACGTCGCGCAGTCGGGTTAACTTATCCTGAATGAGCGGATGTTCAATGACATGTAAGTTCACTATTGCCTCCAACTAAATTATCTTTTCCCGACGATACACCATGTGCAGATTGGATACAAGGCTTCAGATTTCCCCATATCCTGTAGATGCAATCAGCTTATCACGAATTTCACGAATTACCTCACTGAACACGAACTTCACGAATGCTTAGATAATTTATTCGTGTCATTCGTTTTCCTCACGATCCGGGGCGCTAACCACATATCTCCTCTTCTACTTGCAGCCGTAGTGTAATAACCATTACAGACTTTTCGGGCTGTTTTCTGCTATTGTTTGTTTCGACGAAATAACGGAGAGATTTATTTCCTTACGATCGCGCACGTGGCCGAAAAAGACACAAAAGGGGCTTAACTGGCAACGTTGCTTCTTTTTGAGAGGCCCTGGACCCCTCGCACGGTGCCAGGGCCTCACCCTTTTATGGCTCTTCGCTGTTTTGAATGAATAACTTGGAGTAAAGAATCCACCTCAGCGAGCCTGGCGTTTTGAGTAAGCGAAGCGAACGGGCAAGAAAACAAATACTCATCCTCTCGCAGAGGTGCAGAGCCACTAAGAACAACAAAAACTAAAAGAATAATAGAATTGGGGATTAGTCGTTCTTGGCGATCTTTGCGCTTTGAGTGAGCGAAGCGAACGGGCGAGAGACTAAATAATTATCCTCTCGCAAAGGCGCAGAGGCGCTAAGTACAGCAACAGCTTAATAATTAGGTAATCAGTTAAATAGTGATGAGAGATTCATTCGTGCAATTTGTCTATTCGTGTCATTCGTGATCCCCTAATAATCCTGGGTGTTAAAGCTATGAATCTACTCTGAATGCTAATGCTGTGAACCCAATAAACTCAAAAAACTCGATGAACCCAATGAACTATGTACTACAAACCACACACCAGAGGCCACTTCCCCTCATCCCTTTCCCATCACTTCTCACCATTCGCTGATTATTGGCGTGCACCTTTGATCCTTCTTCTCAAAGCTTTGTAGAATCCTTCCCTTGAGCCGATCATAATCACCAATACGATTCTATCCTGCGGGTAGATTTCGTAGACAATTCTGTAGTTGCTCCTACGGTAGCTAATGTGATAAGACCAAAGCCCCTTAAATTCATGAGAGAGGGAATAAGCTCGGTAAGGATCTGCCTCGATATTGGGGTAGTGCTCTTCCAGAATCTGCTCTTGTAATCTTTTATCCAGCCTTTTAAGGTCCCGCTTTACCCTGCTGTAGGTTTCAATCCTGTATAGGCCGTTACCCTGCAACCAATTCTCCCTTGGATAGAGTCTTTCCCTCCTTGAATTCTCTCTTGGCCTTCTTCCAGCGGTCCTTAAGTTCGGTTCTTAACTCAGGGTTAAGGAGTAACTCTAAGGTCTCAAGTTCACCAGGAGACAACTCCTCCAAAGTTTTTGCCAATTGGTCCAGTGTAACCCCAACTTTAGGCATAATAACATCACTCCATATCCAAGGCTATCCAGTCCTTCCCTGTTTGTCAAACCTCGTATTATTTCAACGCCCTGCAGTCTGCTACACAGCTGCCAGTGATCCTTCACCATCAGTACAGTTCAGCCTTATCAGGAATTATGCCAATGGTACAGATCTTTCGGTAGTGGTGGGTGATAAACGATGGAGGTTTATTCGCGCCATTTGTCTATCCGTTTCATTCGTGACTACCTAATAATCCTGGATGTAAACTACGCACCACAGGCTACAAGCCACACACCACAAGCCATTGCATCTGACCTTAACTTTGTCCCCATTATTGTTTCCGGCTCTTCGTCGTTTCGAGTGGGTAACAAACGTGTCTAACTGTAACCGACAAAACCCTTTCTCTCGCCCGCTCGCTATCGCTCACTCAAGACGCAATGATCGCCAAGAACAGCACTACAACATCGC